>CAIWAX010000413.1 GCA_903910795.1 uncultured Anaerolineae bacterium | reverse complement strand
GGGCTAGGAAACCGCAGGGTAATAAGCGTAATACTTTAAAAACATGCAATAATTATACAACAAAATTCAATTCCGCGAATAAGTTGTAAACTGGCCTTTGCGATCCATCATTCTCAGGCCGGTTGATTGAATGATCCGCTCAAGGATTTCGGCGCCCTCAGAAAACCCGGTCCGTCCGCGCACCTGGCCCTGGAATTGCATTTCGCCAAGCGTGGAAAAAGCAAAGTGACTTTGCAATCCAACCACCTGAACGGAGATACCCCAACGAGCGGGCGCTGTGCGGATTTCACGTATCGCATCCCAGGTCAGAAACGTTTTGCGCAAACCATTTTCATAAGCAACACCTTTTTCTTCCAAACGAATCAGCGTATGGCGATCCATCCAGTTGCCGAAGGAGATGCTCAGTGCAGAAAAAGCCAGAATGCCAAAGAAAAACCAGGCCCAGAAAGGCAAGGATGAACGCAGCGACAGGAAATACTGCCCGGCGCCAGCCAGGGCTGCCAGAGCCCAGGCAGTAATCTCGCCCTGGCGGGGTATTAATTCAGGAGTATAGGTTTTCATCTGAGGCCTTAAGCCAACAACAACTCATACATCGCCGGCAAACTTTAGCAAGGATTGCCGGCGGGTGGGAACCATAAACGCACAGGCTCGCGCAATTGGTTGAAGCACTGAAGCAGCGATCTGCTTCAGGAATTCCTCTGACGAAAGCCTGGAAGCATGGAAATCCAGCATGCGCTGCATGTAAATGGAGAGTTTTTCAGGAGGAACAGATTTGTATACAAAGAAGGTGAGGGGCGAGTTTTCCATTTCAAAACTGGTTTCAGTATCGCGGCCCGATTCCAGCAGTTCGTATATGATCGAATCGCGGTCGACCCAATCAGGGTCCGCCACTTCGGGAAGATAATACTCAAGGCGCTTACTGTTCACGCCATCACTGGGCACATCGCCAAAAAACAAAGCTAGAGGCGCGTCCCCACCCGTAGCAAGTGCCAGAGCTTCGAGGATGGTGCTGCCAAGTATTTTCAGGTTCATGTAATTGCGCGCCACTTCAAGGTTATAAAGCGCCTGGCGCACCAGACTCGCGTACTCCTGCTGCGAAGGAACACCCTGATATTGTTTAAAAATCGTGTTCACATTCAGGTTCTCAAAAAAGTTATCCATTTTTTGCAGAGCCTCGCGATAGGCGCCGACTGTATAGACACCCGGATAACGCAAGGCAATATTTGTTTCAGGCAGCAACTTCCAGGTATTTTCGAGGAAACGGCCGGGGTCGTTTTCTGCGAAATTTTCGATATCCCTGTTGGCAAAAGAAACCGCCATCTGGATGCCGTTCACCATTTCTTCCTGGCTGAGATTTAGATTGTAGCGCCGGATCGCATTCTCCATCCGCAATTCCATCTGATCAAAATAGTTCTTTTCATCAGGCGCAACCTCACGGAATGGAATAGTGGCCTCGATACAAACAGTGATCAGGGCCAGATATTCTTCAGATACCAGGCCTTCAAGCTGTTTATTGACAGTCAGCGCGCTGAGAAACTCATTCATCACGCCGGAGGATGAAATATTTTGCCCAGGCTGGATGGAAAAAAGTTCAAGAGTAAGCCAGATCATGCGTTCTGTATCCGGAATCGTATCTGCGACAAACAAATTATCGTTTTCACGGCGGATGGTTGCAGAAAGCAAATCCCAGATGTGCGGCGAGAAACCATTATCCACCTGGTAATAGACAATATCATGATACAAAGCCGCCAGGCTGACAATGGCGTTTTGCGGATCAACCAGGTTGAAAACATGCTCGAGCGTATGGAAATAACGGGTCTGGACTGTCATGGCGCGGTAGACCGTCACAGCCAGCGATTCCAGCTTGCCAGGAGTCACATTCACCCCAAGTTTGCGAAAACTTTGGGCGAAAATTGAGATCAATTTTTCGATCGATCCAACCTGCATTTAACAACTCCAGTCAACAAACAAGGGTGAATTGATTTTAACTTGAAAACCGGTATTCACCATAGTTAATAAGTCCTAATTTGTCTTATTTTAGTTTTTGGAGTGGTAGATGGCTTGAAAAGCGGTCTCAACCCGCTCATGATTGAATTGAAAACCCAGGTCAAGCAAACGTTTCGGAAGGGCATATTGACCATCCAACAGCAAAGTACTCATCTCACCCAGGGCTAACTTCATAGCAAAGGCAGGCGCAGGCAGCCAATATGGACGGCCCAACTCTTTGGCAAGTGATCGAAAAAATTCAGCATTGGAAACCGGCTGCGGGGCGCTAAGGTTAAAGGCTCCCCGTGCAGATTGATTTTCAATCAGAAAACGAATGGCGCGGATTTCATCATCAATATGAATCCACGAGACACCCTGCTGCCCGCTGCCCAGAGGCCCGCCAGCAAATAACCGGACTGACAGGGACATTAAAGGCAGGATACCTTTTTGAGTATCCAGAACAATCGATGTGCGGATGATTGCCCGTCGAACACCTGGCAGAGCATCCACCTCTGAAGTGGAATTTTCCCATGCGACTGCAACCTGGGCGATAAAATCGTTGCCAGGGCGCTCGGATTCAGCCACCTGCCTGGAACCGAGCGGGCCATAATAACCAATTCCAGAGGCCTGGATTAAAACTGGGGGTCTGGTGGAAGCCCTGTCAAAAGCTTCCGTCATCGCCAGGCCGGCCTGAACGCGGCTCTCTTGAATACGCTTTTTGCGTTCTGCTGTCCACGGCCAGCGTCCGATGGTATCACCCGCCAGATTGACTACCGCATCCATGCTCGAGAACACATCCAGCCAGCCACGGCTGCTGCGGCCATCCCAAACCACCGCCTGAACACCTGCAGAAGATGGTACGCGCGCCCGATCACGTGTAAGGATCGACACTTTGTGCCCATCTGAGACAAGGGAGCGCGTTAACGCAGACCCAAGAAAGCCTGATCCACCAGAAATGAGAATATTCAATTCTTTTCTCCAGTTCAATATTGTTAACAGTTGATTCTTGAAAAGCTTTTAAGTACGCATGGTTGCAGGGCGCAGTATAATTTAAACCATTAAGGAGAAACCATGAACACACTGGTTTTGGTGCTCAATTCCAATTTTGAGCCAATTAATGTGTGCAGTACACGGCGAGCGATCGGGATGATACTTGAGGGAAAAGCCGCGCTTATCGCGAATAGCCGGGGGATGATTCAGACCATTTCTCACAGTTACCCGCTTCCTTCAGTCATCCGCCTTGCCCACCAAATACATCGACCACGCCAGCGCGTTAAGCTAACACGGCACGAAGTGTTCCGCAGGGACAATTATACCTGCCAGTACTGCGGGCGTAAGGTTCCGAACCTGACAATTGACCATATATTACCTCGACATTTGGGTGGAAAACACATCTGGACAAACGTTGTGACAGCCTGTTCAGCCTGCAACCATCTTAAGGGTGGGCGGCGGCTGGAAGATTCCTTCGTCAGGCTGCTTTCCATTCCACATGAACCAGCCTCCAACGCCAGGTCACTCTTTGGCCAACACCTGCCAGAGAACGAAGCCTGGGAGCCGTTCATCAGCGGCTGGTGACAACCACAAAATTTCAGATTGTAAAAATCCGGGGATATTTCAGATTGTTTTCTGTGAATTCAAGCCATGGCGTTCTCAAGAAAACTTGTCAATTTGTTCAAATAGCGGCAAGAACTTTTTTTTCACCGCCGAGAACGCGAGAGAACGCTGAGTTTTTAAGATTTTCTCTGCGGGCCCGGTGGTCTCCGCGGTAAAGTTTAATAAAACGGTGTTCTTAAGAACACCCTGTTCAAGCGGATTATGACAGTAGCCGCAATCGACTTTACACGATAAAATTTCGAGATTATGAAATATATATTCTTCGGAAAGCCGCCGGGATGCAGAAACCGCCAGCCTGGCAGGGTCTCATTTCCAATTGTTCATATAAAGAGGAAGTTTTATGCGTTTGAAAGCTGATCTGACCCTGTTCGCCGTTGCTGCCATCTGGGGCACCGCCTTTATCAGCCAGAGTATTGCGGCTCAATACCAGTTGGCCTATCTATTCAACGGCGTCAGCTTCATCCTGGCCAGTGTGATACTTTTCCCATTCATCCCACGCAAGGGGAAAATCCGTTCTGCTCAATGGCTTTGGATGACACTCGCAGGCATCATCCTTTTTATTGCAACTGCCCTGCAGCAAGTCGGTATTTTCACAACCAAAGTGGCCAACGCGGGCTTTCTAACCAGCCTGTACACCGTTTTCACGCCTTTCATTTTATGGGTGCTTTTTCATGAGAAGCCACACTGGCTGGATGTGGTAGCGGTGACAGGCGCCAGCCTGGGAGCGTATTTACTTTCCACAGCAGGCAGCTTCCAGATCCAGCCTGGGGACACCCTGGAATTGATCGGAGCGGTCTTTTGGGGATTGCACTTCGTAGTATTGGGAAAGTTCGCCTCGCGCTTTGAACCGGTTTCCTTTGCCGCCGGGCAGTTTTTGGCAGGCGGCCTGCTCAATCTTTTTATGGGATTGGCATTTGAACATACCAGCATGCTGGCGCCGCTGCCAGTATTGGGGGCAATTTTATACAGGGCGGTATTTTCGATTGGCATTGGTTATACCCTGCAAGTTTGGGGACAGCGGCACACACCGCCTACTGACGCGGCCTTGATCTTGAGCCTCGAAGCGGTCTTTGCAGCGCTCGCAGCCTGGCTCATCTTAAAACAGATTCTGCTGCCAATCCAGGTGCTGGGCTGTCTGATCATTTTTGCAGCCGTGGCGCTGTCGCAGTTCAAGGGTCAAACCCTGGAAACCAGCCCACAAGGGTAAAGTTTTTTTACGATGATACAATCCACAGGATGGTATCCACAGGATACTATCCACAGGATAATATCCTGTGTCGTCAGGCAATAGCTGTGATTCTAAAGGCCAGACCGTAATACCATTTTATGGAGGTTCCATGAAGGCATCCAGCCTACGCGCCCGCTACTGGCGCATAGTTTTTTTCTTTGGGCGGGTAACCGCCAGCTTTATTCTTTGGGAAATATTCCTGCCCCGCATCGGGCTGAGAGCCTGGTCAAACAGTACCCGTTCAGGCCGCTACCAGCAAATCGCGACGCGCTTCCGCCGGCTGGCGATCAGTATGGGCGGGCTGATGATCAAGGTCGGCCAGTTCCTATCCGCGCGGCTGGATGTGCTGCCACCGGAAATCACCGATGAATTGGCCGGGCTGCAGGATGAAGTGCCGCCAGAAAAGTTTGATGCCATCCGGCAGCAGGCTGAAAGCGACCTGGGAGCGACCCTCTTAAGCAAATATGAAATGTTCGATGAAACCCCGATGGCAGCCGCATCACTGGGGCAGGTTCACCGCGCCAGGTTACTGCCCGCGGAAGCCAAAGCCCAGGGTTTCGGCGAGGTGGTGGTCAAGGTGCAGCGGCCCTTTATTGATCAAATTGTGGAAGTGGATCTGGCAGCGCTCAGGCGGGTTGGCGGCTGGGTGAAGAGATACAAGCCGATCAGCGATCGGGCAGATGTGCCGGCCCTGGTGGAAGAATTCGCCAACACAACCAGGGAAGAGATCGATTACCTGGCGGAAGGCCGCAACGCCGAAACCTTTGATACAAACTTTAAAGATAACCCGCGCGTGCATGTTCCCAAAATAGTCTGGGGACTGAGCACCCGGCGCGTTTTGACGCTCGAAAACGTATTTGCCATCAAACTGGGCGATTACGAAGCAATCAGCGCCGCCGGGATTGACCGGGGGGAAGTGGCAACGCTCCTGCTCGATACTTACATGAAACAAATCTTTGAAGATGGGTTCTTTCACGCCGACCCGCACCCCGGTAACCTGTTTGTCACACCCCTGGATGGCAACAATTCGGAGGGGAAACGCAACTGGAAGCTGACCTTTATCGATTTTGGGATGGTTGGGCGCATGCCCGAAGGTCTACGCGCCGGGCTGCGGGAAGCAGTCATTGCCGTGGGCACACAGGATGCCGCCCGATTGGTTCAAGCCTATAAAACCCTGGATGTGCTGCTGCCGAGCGCAGACCTGAAGCTGATTGAACTGGCCGGGGCCCAGGTATTTGACCGCTTTTGGGGAAAGAGTATGAGCGAGCTGCGCTCGATAGATCACGCCGAAATGATGAAATTCGGGATGCAGTTCCGCGAGTTGATGTTTGAAATGCCCTTCCAACTTCCGCAAAACCTGCTTTTACTGGGGCGCACGGTAGCAATCCTGTCAGGTATGTGTACCGGGTTGGATCCTGAATTCAACCTGTGGAATTCGATCGGCCCATACGCCACCAAATTGGTCGCGGATGAAGGCACCTCGAACTGGCAGACCTGGCTGGATGAGGGTCTGAAAATCTTCCAGGTGCTGGTGGGTTTACCGGGACGCGCTGACCGGGTGCTGACCATCCTGGAACGCGGGGAGTTATCCGTGCAAACACCCATGCTGAACCGTCAGGTGATGCATCTGGAAGGCTCGATCAACCGGCTCTCGGGTGGAATGATATTTACGGGTCTGTTGATTGGCGGGGCGATCTTGCATGGTTCGGATGCAACCTACGGAAACCTGTTGATGGGCGCTGCGATACTGCCATTGATCTGGATGTTTCTCTTTGCGAGAGGACATCGTCCGTGGATTTCGAGAAGAGATAATTAACCTTGCCACTACAGATATGTAAACGAGGCTGCTCATTTGGGCAGCCTCGTTATAATTAAAATAAGGGTATGCTTGTTACCTAATCCAGGGTAGGTTTCCACTGCTTCCAAACATTCCCAACCAGCCCCGGGCGGGGGGTGAGAGTTTGCTGGCCGGGCTCCCAACTGGCGGGACAGGCCACCTTCCCATTATTTTCACGGATAAACTGGAAAGCCTTGATCTGTCGGATGTTCTCATTAACATTTTGTCCAACCGGGTTGCCGATAATTTCCACCGATTGAATAATCCCGTCGGGGTCAATCAGGAAACGACCGCGTTGTTCAACACCAGCCGTCTCATTGTAAACGCCATACTCACGCCCCATTTGTCCGTTCTGATCGGCGCCCATTTGGTAGGGAATGCCACCTTCCACCATCTGGCCCAATTCATTATCATTCCACATCTTGTGAACATAATAGCTGTCCACGCTGACCGAGACAACATCGACATCCATCTTCTGCAATTCTGCATATTTACCGGCGACCGCCGATAATTCAGTTGCTCAGACGAAGGTGAAATCTCCAGGGTAAAAATACAATAACAACCATTTACCAGCATAATCAGATAGTTTGACATGCTTGAAGCTGCCTTTTTGATAAGAAGGCAAATCGAAATCCGGTGCTTTTTGTCCAACACGTGCGGTCATAATATTCTCCTTGTGAATGTACAGTATGGCGACGGGTCTGAAAGTCTACTATTATTTTATACGAAATTTGAATAATGCTGTATTCCGCATAAACTCTTTTCGAAAATAAAAAGCCGCCCCGTTTGCATGAACAAGGCGGCTGGTTGAGCAGGCTCAATGGTGGTTTTTATTCGGCTTTTTTGGCATGCTCATCGATACGCTCGATGGCATGATCCAGCATTCCGCGGAAAGCCAGCAGCATTTCCTTGCGGGCTGCACGGCGGTGTTCAACAAATTCCGGAGGAAGCAACCCCTCAACACTTTTCTTCATTTCATCACGAGCGACACGCATGTGTTCACGAACATCTTCTGGGATTCGTTCTTTGGGGAAAACCGATTTACGAGTAGATTGTTCAGTCATAATATTACTCCTTTGTATTTACAAATTCATTATATCGCAACGCCAGTGGACTTGTAAACTAGCCAATGTTAATAGTGGATTAGACTTCCCACCCAGTCATCCAGGACAGCAGGAAACGATAAACAATAACAAATAATAAAACCATTAAATGTGTTGACTTGTCTATCCCTTTCTGCTAAACTATAAGTTGTCAGACAACTTCGCTTTTTTCAAAAAGAGAAAAACCATGACCACTCTGCTTATCAAACATGCTTATGTTGTCACGATGGATGACCAGCACACCGAACTGCCAGATGGGGGGCTTTTCATTCGGGATGGCTTTATCGAACAAGTTGGCCCAAGCGCCAGCCTGCCGGCCGGCGCGGATGAGATATTGGATCTGGATGGGCA
This sequence comes from uncultured Anaerolineae bacterium, assembly GCA_903910795.1. GTDB lineage: Bacteria > Chloroflexota > Anaerolineae > Anaerolineales > Villigracilaceae > UBA5195. The sequence continues at coordinate 11,256 of CAIWAX010000413.1, read as the reverse complement.
TGTATTACTGCCCGGGCTGGTCAACACCCATCACCATTTTTACCAGACGCTGACCCGTGCAGTACCAGCAGCCCAAAACGCAAACCTGTTTAACTGGCTAAAAACGCTTTACCCGATCTGGGCACGACTGACCCCGGATGATATTTTCACATCCACCCAGACGGCGCTGGCCGAGCTGGCTCTCTCGGGTTGCACTACGGCTTCAGACCACCTCTATCTATTCCCAAACGGGTCAAAGCTGGATGACGAGATTGAGGCCGGGTTGCAGTTGGGGCTGCGATTGCAAGCGTCACGCGGCTCAATGTCTCTGGGCGAATCACAGGGTGGTTTGCCACCCGATTCGGTCACAGACAAAGAAGATGTGATCCTGGCCGATTGCGAACGCCTGGCGCTGCGCTATCACGACCCCAAACCGGGCGCCATGACGCAGATCGTGTTGGCACCCTGCTCACCGTTCAGCGTCACAAGCGATCTGATGCGAGAATCTGCCAAACTGGCGCGCGAACACGGCCTGCACCTTCACACTCATCTGGCCGAAACCGAAGATGAGGAACAATTCTGTCTTGAGAAGTTTGGATACCGCCCGGTAGGTTACATGCAGTCGGTCGATTGGGTTGGCGAAGATGTGTGGTTTGCCCATTCGGTCTATGTTAATCGGGAAGAAATCGGCGTGTTTGCTCAACACCATTGCGGCGTGGCACACTGCCCCACCTCCAACATGCGTCTGGCTTCAGGCATAGCGCCCATTCGAGAATACCTGGCCGCGGGTGTCAACGTTGGGCTGGGTGTTGACGGTTCCGCCTCCAACGATGGCTCGCATCTATTGGCCGAAGTGCGCCAGGCCATGTTGCTCTCCCGCCTGCGCGAAGGTATCACCGGATTTTCGCTCTCCAATGACCCGGGTCGTAAGTTGATGACTGCCCGTGAAGCCTTATGGTTAGGAACCCGCGGAGGCGCGGCAGTAATTGGCCGAAAAGATATTGGCTCGCTCGAACCTGGAAAATGCGCTGATTTTTATGCCATCAATCTAAATCGCCTGGATTACGCAGGCGGAGCTGTTCACGACCCTGTGTCGGCGATTGTTTTCTGCCAGCCGCGCCAGGTTGATTTCAATGTAGTTGGCGGCCGCTTTATCGTAAAAAATGGACAGCTTATGACAGTTGATCTGCCAAAATTGGTTGAAAAGCACAATCAAGCTGCCAAACGTCTGCTGATGGGATAAAAAAAAGTCCCGCTCTTATGGATCTACTCCGAAGGTTTTCGCCTGGAAAGTACCCATAAGTTCAATAAACGAAGGGTGAAGGCCTTACACCATCGGACGTTTCACAAAAAGGGTTGACGCGGAGTATTGTGTTTATGCCTCATTTTCCTTTCCAACGTTTGCAGACAGATTTGTCTGCCATGATCACCCAATTACCACCCGGTTCACGCCTGCCATCTGAGCCAGAGCTTGCCAGACAGCTTGGCGTTAGCCGCGCGACGCTCCGCGAGGCGATGCGCATGTTTGAAACCCAGGGGTTGATCCGCCGCCGCCAGGGTGCCGGAACTTTTGTTGCAGGCCGGCCGCCCGTCATTGAAGGCGGTCTGGAAGTACTTGAATCGATGCTGACCCTGGCGAGACGCACAGGAAAGTTCGCCAAAGAGATCGAAGTCGGCCCCGGACCAGTAACGGTCAGTGAAACCCTGGCAGATGCTGAGAATGCCGAAGCTCTGGAAGTACCAGAGGGCGCGCATTTGGTGCGAATTTCACGCACGATGAACGCTGACGCAAGGCCTGTGGCGTACCTGGTGGATACTCTGCCCGAAGATGTTCTTCAACCGGAAGAACTGCAGAATAAGTTTGACGGTTCTGTGTTGGATTACCTGATATCGCGCGGCGATCCGCTGACCTTTTCATATACGAATATTACCGCCAGCAACGCAACAGCCGAAGTAGCAAAAATGCTCGAAATCCAGCGTGACGATGTGCTGCTCCAATTTTCAGCCAGATTGTTCACTGCCTCTGGCAAGGTTGTGGATTATTCATACAGCTACTTCCTGCCCGGTTATTTCAAATTCCACATCGTACGCCGGGTTGGCGCTGCCTGATCAACAAAAACTTGGGATGCGGCGGAAAAGTGCGAAACAAACGCCCGTCCAATAATCACCCTGAAATTACATTGAGTAATTGCAGGAATAGAAATCACTAACCAAAGAGGAAAATATGAAAACAAAAGAAATCCAGGCAAAAGTTTCGGACCACAAGCAAGACATTATTAAGTTCATGCGCGAGATATGCGCCATTCCTTCGATGGAATCACAAATTGGCCCGGTTGGAGAACGCATCGCTGCCGAAATGCGCAAGCTAGGCTTTGATGAAGTTCGCTTTGACAAAATGGGCAACATCATGGGGCGCATTGGCTCCGGCAAACGAGTGATTGTGTACGATTCACATATCGACACGGTAGGCGTCGGCGACCGGACCGAATGGCAGTGGGATCCATTTGAAGGCAAGGTGGAAGATGGCGTGCTTTACGCGCGCGGCGCCTGTGATGAAAAGGGCTCGACACCCGGCATGGTATACGGTTTAGCCTTCGCCCGCGACCTGGGTCTGCTGGACGGCTGGACAGCCTGGTATTTCGGCAACATGGAAGAGTGGTGTGACGGTATCGCTCCAAATACTTTTGTAGAAGTTGACCCCGGCATCCGACCCGATTTCGTGGTGATCGGTGAACCAACCAAAATGAACGTGTACCGCGGTCATAAGGGCCGCCTGGAAATGAAGGTGACGGCCAAGGGCAAATCTGCCCACGCCGCCTCCAACCATCTGGGTGATAATGCAATTTACAAATTGCTGCCCGTGATCAGCGGTATCCGCGATTTGGAACCCAAACTGGGTGATCATCCGTTCCTGGGCCACGGCAAGATCACGGTCAGCGATATGCACGTACAGACTCCTTCGATTAATGCGGTACCCGATGAAGCTGTTATCTTCATCGACAGGCGCATGACCTTCGGCGAAAGCAAGGAAGTGGTCAAGAAACAGGTTGAAGACCTGATCCCGGCAGAATTCAAAGATACTGTGAAAGTAGAAGAGCTGTTTTACGATGAGCCTTCCTACACCGGTTTTGTGTTCCCGGTCGACAAGTACTTCCCAGCCTGGGCATACGAGGATAATCATCCTTTGGTGCAGGCCGGCCAAAAGGCGCGCGTCGCCATCGGTTTGAATGACGCACCCAGCGGAAAATGGAATTTCTCAACCAACGGGATTTACTGGGCTGGCAAGGCCAATATTCCGTCAATCGGTTTTGGCCCTGGCGATGAAGAAACCGCTCATACCGTGCGCGACAGTGTGAACCTGGATGACATGGTCAAGGCTACAGAGTTTTACGCGATCCTGCCTTCTCTCATCCCCTAAGTCTTAACCATGGCTAGAAGGATTGAAGGATGTACAGGATTACAAGCTTGAATGAAAAGTACCCACGATTTGCTAACATCGTCCCGACACGATTTGCTTGACGAATCGCACTCGCGTTCCGGTGCAAGTGTGCCCTGGCAGAGCCGGGAGCAAATCGCAGGGCAAATGTAAGTTCAGAATGATTATGCCCAAACCAGGACACTGGTGAGTAGTAACAATTTCTATCAACATCTTTTAATAAAAAAACAAGGAGACAATATTATGCAAACAAATTTCCGCGGTCGTGACTTCATCGGCGACCTTGATTTCACCAAAGAAGAAGTTGAAACCGTACTCGAAGTAGCCTGGGATCTGAAGCGTAAACGCGCACTGGGTGAACCCCATCCCTACCTGCGCGATAAGGTGCTGGCGATGCTGTTCTTCTTCTCATCCACCCGCACCCGCGGCTCCTTTGAAGCGGGCATTGCACAGCTTGGCGGGCACGGCGCGTTCATCGACAGCAATACCACGCAGATCTCACACGGCGATACCCCCGTGGAAATCGGCGAAATTTATGGCCGCTATTTCGATGGCATCGCCATCCGGCACTGCGATTACGGTGACGGCAACCGCTATCTAAATGCTGTCGCAAAGAGCAGCCGCGCCCCAGTGCTGAATATGCAGTGCGACATCTACCACCCCTTCCAATGCCTGGCCGACCTGATGACCATCATGGAAAAGAAGGGCAAGGATTTGCGCAAGAAGAAGATCGTTGTCTCGTGGGCTTACGCGGCTTCTTACCTGAAACCCATTTCGGTGCCTCAATCCTTAATCCTGCAGATGCCGCGCTTTGGCATGGATGTGACGCTGGCATACCCGCCCGAATTCCCGTTGATGCCTGAGATCGTTGAACAGGCCAGGGAACAGGCCCGCCTGGCTGGCACCAACTTTGAAATCATCGATACCAAAGATGGCATGCGAGAAGCCTGCGTAGATGCAGATGTTATTTATGCCAAATCATGGGGGCCTCTACTGACAACCACCGATAAGGTGGAAGGTAAAAAACTTCAGGATTCTTACAAAAACTGGCTGATGGATGATGATAAGTTGAAAGTTGCCAAACCGGGAGCTATTTACATGCACCCACTGCCGGCTGACCGGGATGTCGAAGTGACCAACAGCGTGTTGGACGGCCCGCAGTCGGTGGTCTTTGACGAAGCTGAAAACCGTCTGCATGCCCAGAAAGCCGTTATGGCCTTAACGATGGCCTAGGAGTATATTCATGGCGCGTAAAAAACTCGCAGTGATCGCTATTGGAGGAAACTCCCTCATAGTCGATGAACGGAATGTCAGTGTGGAGGCCCAATATGTGGCCGCCAAGGAGACAGCCGTACACATCGCCGACATGATCGAGCAGGGTTGGGAAGTTGCCATTGGACATGGCAATGGTCCGCAAGTTGGTTTCATCTTACGTCGCTCTGAGATCGCGCATAAATATGAAGGGATGCATGAGGTTCCGTTGGAAGTTTGCGGCGCAGACAGCCAGGGAGCCATCGGTTATGCCCTGCAACAAAATCTGCAAAACATCCTGTACCAACGCGGCATCAAGAAAAAAGTGGTGACTGTCATCACCCAGACACTGGTAGATAAGAATGATCCGGCCTTCCAGAAGCCAAGCAAACCGATTGGCGGCTTCATGACCAAGGAAGATGCCGAACAGCGCCAGCGCGAACAGGGTTGGTCAGTCATTGAAGATGCCGGCCGCGGATGGAGGCGGGTTGTGGCTTCGCCTCTGCCCAAGGAAATCGTGGAACTCGAAACGGTTGAGACTCTGCTTTCCACAGGCATCGTCACCATTACAGTGGGCGGCGGCGGCATCCCAGTCATCGATCCGGGAAACGGCAATTACGAAGGCGTTGCGGCAGTCATCGATAAGGATTACGCATCCTCGCTGCTGGCGCGCTGCATCGAAGCCGACCTGTTTGTAATCTCCACGGCAGTAGAAAAAGTGGCGATTAATTTTGGCAAACCGGAACAAAAGTGGCTGGACAAGATCACGCTCTCCGAAGCCAAAGCCTACCTGGCCGAAGGAATTCACTTTGCAAAAGGCTCCATGGCGCCCAAAATCCAGGCCATCATCTGGTTCATGGAAGCCAATCCGAAAGGGGAAGCCTTGATCACAAACCCAGCCAACATTGGGCGCGCGCTCAAAGGCGAAACCGGTACCTGGATTGTGCAGGATGAGGCTGGCAGCTCAAGATAGCCGGGCCAAACCCGTACTTTAATGATCACGCGGCGCAGGCTAATAAACCTGCGCCGCGTTTTTTGCTCCGCTGAAATAGCAGTTTATGCCCCAGGGTATTATATAATTCAAGTGCTTATGCCCCCATCACCGCGTGTATTATTAAGTATCGATTATGAACCCTGGTTTGCGTTAACGCGCCGCTATGATCTTCTCAGCGACCCTCTACAGCGTCAGACACTGGATGACGGTTTTACGAAGCGAGCTATCGACTCGATCCTGGATATGCTTGGCCCAGCAAAAGCCAGCATTTATATTGTTGGCGAAATTTCGGAATGGTACCCGGAGGTGCCTGAAAAAATCGTGGCTGCTGGGCATGAACTGGGCCTGCACTGCCAAACCCACCGCCCGCTGATCGCCCTGGAAGAACTAAGCAAAGACCTGAGCGCTTCGGCAGGGTGGAGTTCGCGCTTCAACCTGCGCGGCTACCGGGCTCCCATGGTCGGAATCCATGAGGATGCTTACGCGCTGCTGGCGCAAAATGGATTTACCTATAGTTCTTCCATCTACGCCCCGGCCGGAACACTGTTGCAAAAAGGTTCAATGTGGGAACTGCCGGTCAGCAGCCTGGCGTTATTCGGCCCAGCCAGTGATCTGACTGCACCGCGCAAATTTTCAACCGGGCTGCTGCTGGGAGGTGAAGTGCCGTACGGTTCGAGCTTCATGATCGGATTGATGCCCGCCACCATTCTACACATCCTGGAAAGGGAACTGCGCGCCGGTCTCAGCCCGGTGATCATCATGCACCCATACGAACTCGTCCAGCCCGAAGCATTCGTGCGGCGACTTGGCCGCGACCTGCTGGCACATCCGCTGCTTTTCCCATTCACATTAAATAAATCCCGCTTCCTGACCACCCTGCTAAAGAATTTCCCGGTATCGGGATTGGCTACCTACCTGCATGAGGTAACAAATGTCTGAGCTTCTGGCCGAAGATCTACAGGAAGCAGCCATGCAAGATGATACCCGCCTGCGCCGCCTGGCACCAGATGAACCCGCCAACTGGCCCGCCGCATTGACCGGGGCCGCCACCTTCACAGTTTTGGATACCTGGTCGCAAGTCATCCACCTCAAGTATCGCTTTCCCATTCATCGCATGGAGGCGGAAAATGTACACCAGGTCACCGGCATCCTGGCATTGACCCACGTTCAGCATCCGGTTTTTGGAAAGTACCTGACCACCTCGCCATTTGGTTCATACGGCGGGTTCGCATTCACATCCACAAAAGCACGCGATCTGCTGCTGGCCGAAGCAAAATTATTGGCCGCTGAACTGGACGTTGATTATGTCAATATTCGCTGGCTGGGAACCGATGAACCCGCGCCGGACGGCTGGATACAGCATCCGGTTTACGCAACCTACCGGGTTGATTTAAATCCTGACCCTGAGACACTGCTGCCGGGTTATAGTTCAGATCACCGCAACCATGTACGAAAATCGCAAAAAAAAGGCTTCACCCTGAAAGTTGGTCATCTTGAACTGCTCGATGATGCTTATGAGGCGCTGGCCATTTCCATGCACGAACTTGGCTCTCCTTATCATGCCAAAGAATACTTGGGCGAATTAGCGCATGCGCTGGGTGAAACACTGGAATTCGCGGTTTTATATGCCCCAGACGGCAAACTGGCTGGAGCGGGCGTTTTCATTTTGCAGGGCAAAATAGCTACCAATTTACATGCCAATATCCTACGGAAATACCGCTCGGAGTACGCCGGTGAATTTCTCTACTGGAAAATGATCGAGCGCTATTGCGAGAAAGGTTACCAGATCTTTGATCTGGGCCGCAGCCTGCTTGGTTCCGGGAATGAAACTTTCAAATTAAAATGGAAGCCGCGCAAAGAAATGCTATCTTATTGGTATGCGCTTAAAGCAGGCATAGAAATGCCGGCACTCAACCAGAAAAACCCCAAATTTGCGCTGGCCATCGCAACCTGGAAACGCATGCCAGCCTTCCTGGTCCGCCCGCTCGGGCCAATCTTGATTCGCGGATTGGCCTGAGATTCACATTTTCAGAATCGCATGAATACGACCTTTACTGCGCTCTCTCAATTGGATTCAACCGGGCTTGACCGCCTGACAGCTTTGCATATTACAGTAATGCATACCCTGCTCTCAGATTTAGGCGGGGCAGTGGTGCGGAAATATTATCAGGTTGCACAGAAAGACCCGGCGGTACTGGGGTTATGTTCGGTACTGGACAACGGACAAATCGAGGGTTGGGTGATGGGCTCGCCCGCCCCGGCGGCGCTTACTGCCAGGCTGCGCCAGCCTTTACCCTGGTTTGCCGGGCAGATGATGCTTCTGGCACTTCGCCGACCCGGGGTGATGCTTGAGTTGCTGCGTTCATTCGTTTCAGCATCAGATGCAAATCTGCTCAGCCCAGGCCAAATTGAGCTGACCTACATTGGGGTAGCCCCAGGAGCGCAAAGACGCGGGCTGGGAAAGGCGCTCCTGACTACATTCAGTGAAACGGCCTTTCAGTCCGGATTTAGTTCAATTGCACTGAGTGTGGAAACAGACAATCCGACGGCTGTAAACCTGTACAGCCATCAGGGCTATAAAATCATCCAGACTTTCCATGAGGGCCGGTTTGAGCGGCACCGCATGGTTTTACAGCATGGATCCGACAAACCATGAAAAACTGGCGGATGGTTTGTTTATTTTTGTTGCTGGTGCTAAATGCCTGCACACTGGACAGCCTGTCAGCCAAACCATGCGGTCAAGACCCAAGCTGCGTACGCATCCTGTTTATCGGAAACAGCTATACATTCACGAATGACTTGCCCGGCACCCTTGTAAAACTGGCCGAGGCAGGCGGGCACCGCGTTGAAACCGGAATGGCTGCCACAGGCGGCTGGGCCCTCAGTGATCATATAAAATCGGCTGACAGCCTGGCACAGATCAGCGCCTCCAAATGGAATTATGTTGTTCTCCAGGAACAGAGCATGATCCCGGCCAGCATCTCCGCACGTCAAACACAAATGTTCCCTGCCACCCGGGAACTGGCGGATAAAATAAGAACCACCGGCGCCAAAACAATCCTATTCATCACATGGGCGCACAAGGATGGTTGGCCAGAGAACAAAATGCCTGATTATGAAAGTATGCAGGTGGCGATCAACAGCGGATACATCACACTCGGGCAGCAACTTCAGGCCAGGTTGGCCCCAGTCGGATACGCCTGGCTGTATCTTCATCAAAAAAATCCGCAGTTGAACCTCTGGCAGGATGATGGCAGCCATCCCAATGAATCCGGCACATACCTGGCTGCCTGTGTTTTTTACACGGTGTTATTCCAGCAAAGTCCTGAGGGACTGACATACCAGGGTAACCTGACCACTGAAAGCGCCAATCTGCTGCAAAAAATGGCCGCCGAAACAGTTCTAAAATATGAGAAATCCTGGAACCTTCCTTGACAGTTTTTTAAATTATGAAAATTTTGCGAAAGACCCCTGTTCCCGTTTTTTTACTGCTGCTTGCAATCGTGACCTACGCCCTGTTTTTCTGGGAACGCGGTTTTTATTGGGATGAAGCTCCCTGGACCTGGATCTACTATCGACTCGGGCCAGCTGCCCTGACACAAACTTTCTCAACCAGCCGCCCATTCTGGGGCTTGCTTTACCAGGTGCTGCTGCCGCTGGTCGGGCCGAGACCGTGGGCCTGGCAATTATTAATGGTTATTATGCGATGGCTGACCGCTGTGCTGGTATGGATGGTTTTCGGTCAAGTTTGGAAAAAGGATGCACGCCCAGCGCTATGGACAAGCGCCCTGTTTCTGGTTTATCCGGGATTGGGTGAGAACTACATCGCTCTGATGTATACGCATTTTTACATTATCTTAAATGCTTTTTTGTTCTCGTTATACCTATCCATCCTGGCCGTCCAGAAAAAATCCTGGCCGCTGCACCTGGCAGCGCTGGCACTGGCGGTTGTCAACCTTTTGACGGTTGAATATTTTTACTTCCTTGAATTTTTCCGTATCCTGCTCTTCTGTTTCATCCTGGATGAAACCTGGAAGCCCAGGATCACGCGCATCATCCGCCTTTATTGGCCATATCTGGCTGCCTTCCTGGCGGTCACATTCTGGCGCGCCTTCTTCTTCAAGAACCAGAATGCCAGCTACAGCTATGGAACGCTGCAGAACATCCGCGAAAATTTTCTGCTTGGAATCCTGAAATTGTTTAGCAACATGCTCGGGGCATTTTGGGAGAGTGTGCCGCATGCCTGGCTCTTCTCCTTCGAACCAGTTGACATCAACAGCCTGGGGCTGTATTCAACCATCGCGGCTTTCAGCCTGGCAGCGGCCGCCACCGTGCTGGTAGGTCTTTATTTGCGTTCGAAAGGCTCACCGGAAGGCAAGGGGTTTACCGTTGCGTTCCTGGTAATGGGATTGAGCGCCTGGGTTTTGGGCGGCGGCGCCTTCTGGCTGGTTGGCGATAAAACCATGCCGCAGCTTCACTTCCAGGCAGACCGCTTTACCCTGTCGTTTATGCTGGGTTCCAGCCTGATCATGGTGGCGCTGCTCGGTCTTCTCAATAAATACCAGCGAATACAGCTCGGCTTGTTGGCCTTATTGATCGGGTTCTCGGTTGGAAAACAGTTCCAGACCAACAGCCTGTACCGCCACGATTGGGCCACACAGCGCGCCATGTTCTGGCAGATGTCCTGGCGTATCCCTGCGCTCGAACCGGGCACCACGCTGCTTTCAAATGACCTGCCAGTGACCTTGTTCAGCGATAATTCATTGACAGGCCCGCTGAACTGGATTTACTCTGGACCCGGAAAAATGGATCACATCTTGTATTTTGCCTCTGTCCGTACCCAGGAAGGCCGCGCCCTGGGAACTGGATTGGTGGCAGGAACCCCATTTGTACAAAACTACCTGGCAACTACTTTTTCAGGCAACACCTCCAAAATGGTGGTTTTTAATTTTTCGCCTCCTGGCTGCCTGCGAGTACTCGATCCTGAAATTGACCCGCTCAACAAGCTTCTGCCCCCCTTGCTGCGGGATGCCGCAAAGCTCAGCAATCCTTCCCTGATCCTGAGCGGACCAGCCGTAACCCTGCCTGATTTCTATTATCCTGAGATCACCCACGATTGGTGTTATGCATATTCACAGGCCGAGCTGGCTCGACAGGCGGGAAACTGGCAAAAAGTTCTTGATATTCACAGCCAGGCGGTAAAACTGGGGGAACATGCAAACGACCCATTTGAAAACTTTGTCTTTATCGAAGCCAATGCGTCCACAGGCAATTGGAGTGAGGCGCGCACGCTAACGCGGGATGCGTATAAATTTTCAAAAGAAGTGATGCGCGCACCCCTCTGCGCACTGTGGAGTCGGATAGGACGCGAATTGCCAGATAATCCCCAAAAACAATCTGCTCTGACAGGCGCGCGCGCCGATCTGGCCTGTTCCAACTGATAGGCGCGACAAGGAAATTCCTGGTTCTGATAGAATTTGTGGCATTGCCATTTCTTTTCAAACCATCCACCAATTTTGCACGAATAATGGAAAGTACCCATAAGTTCAGTATGGAAAGTACCCATAAGTTCAGTATGGAAAGTACCCATAAGTTC
>CAIWAX010000412.1 GCA_903910795.1 uncultured Anaerolineae bacterium | reverse complement strand
TCCAAACTTTGATTTATAACCACCCATTGGCAAAAGGCGATTTTCCCTATAATGTAAATGTTCCACTTTATATGCTGATGTTATACATCCCTTTTGCATGGATAAAAAATCTGGCGGTTGCCCGCGCAATCTGGATGATTTTCCTGGAATTGGGGCTCATAGCGGTTGTGTATATATCGCTGCGCCTGGCGCGTTGGAAACAGAACTGGATATTTCTTTTGACGGTGCTTTTCTTCAGCGCTTTCTGGCTGCCTTCAATAACAATGCTGCTCACATCAACAGCCATCATATTGCAGGCCCTGGTTTTATTTGGAGCACTGAGAAGTATCGAGTTGGGATCGGACGAGTTTGGCGGAGCCCTGGCAGCCCTGGGTTTGCTTAATATCGAAGCAACCGGATTGGTTTTTGTGGCTTTGATTGTGTGGATATTCTCCACCCAACGCTGGCGGGTCCTGGGTGGTATTGTGATGATGCTGGGTGTTTTATTGGGGCTGTCTTTTTTGTTATTTCCAGGCTGGGTTGTTCCATTCCTGACAGCCGCAATTTCCAACTGGCAGTCTGGGCTGATACCATCCACATTTTCAATTTTGGAGGGTTGGCTCCCGGGCATCGGGCATAGATTGGCAGAAATTCTGGCCGCCGCCGCCCTGTCACTTATCCTGATCGAGTGGTGGGCGGTTCGCGGGCGGAATATTCGCTGGCTGTTCTGGACTGCCTGTTTCACCGCGGCAGTGACGCCCTTGCTGGGCGTCCCATATTTCCCTAGCTGGCTGGTTTTTACTCTGCCGGGTATTCTACTAATTGTTTCTTCCATGATTCAACGTTGGGGCCTGTTGGGTTTTGGAAGCTCAATTCTCGTTCTGGTGGTTGTATTTCTGGGTTTATGGGCAGCTTTCGAAAACCAGATAACCTCCGCTTTTATTTTCTTTTATCCTTTAGGCCTGACCTTACTCTTATACTGGGTTCGCTGGGGAGCGGTTCACCAGCCTCGTATGTGGGCTGATGAGGTAATGTTAAGGAGATAACAAAAACATTGAATGACTTTGTACAAAACTGGTTGTGCAAACAGAGGTTATACCCACTTGTTTTTGGGTTTCAACGTGGGTTCTTCTCTTAAGCCGGGTTGGCTGGCTGGATAATCGAAAGCTGAATAAATATATGCGAAAAAATTGCTCCAATAGCTTTCATGTGCTATACTCAAAAAATCAAAAAAAATAGGTCGATATGGATCCAATAACGATAGTAATAGTGGATGATCATCCTTTATTCAGGCAGGGTGTCGCTGATACGCTTGCTATTGATTCACGCCTGAAGGTTATTGGCCAGTCTGCGCATGGCGATCTGGGTCTGCAAATGATTCTTGCTTTGAAACCCAGGGTCGCTGTGGTGGATGTCAATTTGCCTGGCATGAATGGGCAGCAAATTACGCATGAGGTCACCTCCGAGCATTTGTCCACACGGGTCATTTTGATGACAGCTTATGATGATGGTGAGCAAATGCTGCATGCCGCAATTGCTGGTGCTTATTCGTTTTGTTCCAAAGATATTCAGCCCGACAGACTAATCAAAACTGTTTTTGATGTGCTGGATGGGATGCATGTCATGGGTGAACAGGTGATGGATGATCGCGAATTTCAGGATTGGTTGAATCGCCAGCTTGATTCGGCCCGCCGGTCATACAGTGAGCCTGGCAGCCCATTCCATCCTTTGTCAGATCGAGAGATGGAAGTATTGGTGCGAGTGGTGGAAGGGAAAAGTAATAAGGAAATTGCTTCACTATTGGGCATCAGCCATCAAACTGTTAAAAATCACGTTACATCTATTTTGCGAAAATTTGGCGTTGAAGATCGTACGCAGGCCGTTGTTTATGCATTAAAACGAGGATGGGTAAAACTAAATTACGAAACACGGTTCCAGGAGTAAATTATGCCAAGTGCTGCTGAGCAATCCAACCCGCTGGAAGAAGCCCGAAAAAACATTCAAGTTGAATATGATGATACAGCCCGCGCTTTACGCGAAGTTACCCTGATGCTGGAACAAAGCCAGGTTGAAGTAACAAAGATTACGCAGCGAAACCTTGCGATCACAACTCACCTGCAGCAAATCCAAAACCAGGGCAGCACTGTAGCGCTTCAAGACTTACGCATGGCGTACGATTCTGCGCTGGACGCACAGCAGCGCCTGTTTGTGATGCGCGGACAACTGGAAAAACTTAAAGGCGACCAGGCTCACCAGCAGCATTATCGTGCCATGCTCGAAAAGGTGATGGCTGTGCTTGATAAACCTGTCGAACCCGGCTCCGGGCCTTCTAAAAGCGCGGCGGCCAGCATAGAGAGTATCATTCAGGCACAGGAGGCTGAGCGGCAGCGGCTTTCAAGGCAAATGCATGACGGCCCGGCTCAAGCCTTATCAAATTTCATCCTCCAAACCGAAATTGCCATGCGTTTAATGGATATCGATATTGGCAAGGCCCGGGAAGAATTAAATAGCCTGAGAGCCTCGGCTTTGAGTACCTTCCAAAAAGTGCGCAATTTTATTTTTGAACTGCGCCCAATGATGCTGGATGATCTGGGCCTTTCTCCAACGATCAAACGTTATGCTGACACGTTCAAAGAACAGACAGGCATGGAGGTTTCTCTCTCCATTACGGGACAGGAACGCCGGCTTGAGGGTTATCTGGAAGTGATGATCTTCCGCGCTCTTCAGGAATTGATGGGCAATGCAGCCCGCCACAGCCAGGGCAGCTTGATAAAAGTAATCATTGATATGGGCGATAGTGTCATAAAAGTCACCGTTGATGATAATGGGAAGGGTTTTAGCACGGATGCGCTGGCCCAGGGAAAAAGCCTCGGAATCAATCTTATACGCGATCGCGTGGAAATTCTGGGTGGAACAGTCGATATTGATAGCATGAGTGGCAAAGGTTCCCGGATTACCCTTTCCATCCCAGTAAAACCTTCGTAATATTTTTGGATATTAATTCCAAAAATAGGAGATTTGTACTGCTGTATAAAATGCTACTTTTATTTTCTCATCTCTTTTTTACTGTATAATCATAAATAATACTAAAAAAATAAATTAGGAGAAAGTTATGAAACGGGGAAGCCGCTTAATGATTATTCTTGTGGTTGTAATTGTCATTCTAGTCGCAGCCGCCTTCTTCGTTTTACGAGGAAGCGGTATGACTGGCTCGGCGGCGCCGACACCGACGACAATTCCCATGGTGAATATTGTTTATGTAAAACAACCAATCAATCGCGATGATCAGATTAAGGATGATGCTATTGAGGTAAAACCTTATTATGGGAATCCTTCAGCCAAAATGATACAGGATAAGTCCCTGGTGGTTGGGAAATATGCGATATTCCCCCTGTCGCAGGGTCTACCGATTACGAGCGATATGCTTGCAGATCGGCCTGGTCTGGAGCAACCCGGATCGATGGCCGCGAAAGTGGTCTCGCCTGGTCTTGTGGCAATTTCTATACCGATTTCGCCCCTTGGCCTGATATCTTACGGTTTGCGGGATGGCGATCGTGTCAATGTGATTGCTACTACCAGATTCGTGGATGTAGATCCCAGTTTTCAGGCAAAGCTTCCCAACTATACAGCGGTTGTGACCGGGCCTGGTTTCCTTCCCGATACGCTGCCGGTACTCTCATCAAAAATTAGTTCAGGCGGAGATACATCTGCTCAAGGACGCGCTGAACTTGATCCCACTCTGAATCAAGCTATTTATCTTCAACCCTCCGAATCACAACGCCCTCGTTTGGTCTCCCAGATGATCTTGCAGAATATTCAGGTTTTGCATGTCGGCGATTTTCCATACCTCGATACTGCCAATAGCACGGGCGGTAGCACTACCACTTCCACCGCAGCCCAGGCACCAGCAGATGCTCAGGCGGCGGCGCCAGGCGGTCCGACTCCTGTCCCAAGTCCCACGCCGCTTCCACCCACCAATGTTACGCTCATTGTATCTCCCCAGGATGCACTGGCTCTGACATATTTGATGAATAGTGATGCTCAATTCACCCTGGTTTTACGGGCACCGGATGACACAACCCATATTGAGACCGAGGCAACCACTTTGCAGTATCTGCTCAGCCAATATGCCATCCCTGTGCCTGCAAAACTGCCGTATGTTATGGATAATGCCCCCGCAGCAACCCCTTCTGCTCCTAAATAAGAAGAATTTATTCCTACATTGATTTTCTAGTAACGCAGGAGCAAGGTTATGCCGGAAAAATACCGCGTACTCGTGGTAGATGATGTATCAGAAACAAGAGAAAACGTCAGAAAACTTTTACAATTTGAATCAGATATTGAAGTTGTCGGTACTGCTCGTACCGGGAAAGAGGCTGTTCAGTTAAGTGAAGAATTAAAACCGGATGTTATCCTGATGGATATAAACATGCCGGATATGGATGGCATATCTGCCACTGAATTGATTCGTCAGCGCAGCCCAATTGCGCAGATCATTATTCTTTCAGTGCAGGGCGATCCGAATTATATGCGCCGCGCTATGCTGGCTGGCGCACGGGACTTTTTAACGAAGCCACCCATGGCAGATGAGTTGATTTCCGCGGTTCGTCGGGCTGGCGATATGGCTCGAATAGAGCGGGCGAAGGCTGTTCAGATCACTGTTTCTGCTGCGTTACCAGTCCAGCCGACCCCTGGAGCTAATGCTGTTGATGGACGAATCATCATGGTTTACAGCCCCAAGGGCGGTACCGGGGTAACGACCGTGGCGATAAACCTGGCGATTACGTTAAATAACGAAGAGACCCGTGTCGTAGTGGTGGACGGTAATTTGCAATTTGGGGATGTCTCAATATTTTTAAATGAGCATGGTAAAAACACGATATTGGATCTGGCTCCGCGTTCTGATGACCTCGATCCCGATATTGTTGAGGGTGTCATGATTAAACACGCCGGCTCCGGGATGCGCATATTGGCATCTCCTCCCGGGCCGGAACTTGCTGAGCATGTCAGCAGTGATCAATTTTCAAAAATTCTGAAATATTTGCGTCAGATGTATGCTTATGTGGTGGTGGATTGTGCTCACCAGCTTGATGATATTACCCTTGCGACTTTGGATGTTTGTGACGTACTGGTATTGATAGTTTCCCAGGATATTCCGGCAGTAAAGAACATCCGGCTGTTTCTCGATTTGATGAAGAACATCGGCATTGAACGTGAACGGGTTTGCTTTGTAATGAACAAGTATGATAAACGCATTTCTATCACCCCTGAGAAAATTGGAGATAATCTCAAGCAGACCGTAGTCAGTGTTATCCCGCTTGATGAACGTGTGGTTATCCCTTCTGTGAATAGGGGTGTACCCTTTATGGTTGATAATAAAACTCAGCCAATTGCGCGCACCATTTTTGGCCTGGCCGAGAGCGTGCGCGCGCAGTTGGCAAAAAATGATGTGTAAAATTATTTTATTGGCGGAGGCAGGCAATGTCACTATTAAAAAGAATTGAACAGGGCCAGGCGCGCAATAATGATCAGCCCGCCGCACCGCAGCGGCCTGCCACCGGCAATCCGTCATCCCCCGCTGGGGAGCAGGGAGGTGGCAGTCTTTCAGCTTTACAAGCGCGACGTGTTTCTGCCCCCAATACAGGCCCTCAGGCTGGAACATATTTTGATCTGAAGATCAGAGTTCAAAATAAATTGTTATCTGAACTTGATCCAACCTTGGATATCACTAAAACCGAAGATGTCCGGCGTACAATTTTGGAATTATTTGAACAGATTCTGAATGAAGAAAATATTGTCCTTTCCCGTCCGGAACGACAACGTTTATTTGAACAAATCTCAGCCGAAATTTTAGGTTTTGGCCCCTTACAGCCCCTGCTTGAGGATGAATCGATCACCGAAATCATGGTGAACGGCCCCAAAAATATCTATGTAGAGCGTAAGGGAAAACTGGTGCGGGTACCAGTTGCTTTTGAAGGGAACGAGCATGTTATGCGGGTGATTGATCGTATTGTGGCGCCGCTTGGCCGCCGTATTGACGAGTCCAGCCCGTATGTAGACGCCCGTCTGCCAGATGGTTCGCGTGTCAATGCTGTTATCCCGCCAATCTCATTGGTCGGGCCTGCGCTCACGATCCGTAAATTTTCAAAAACACCTATTACCATTGATCAAATGGTTGGTTACGGCTCGATTACTCCCGAAGCTGTTGAATTTATGAAAGCCTGTGTTATTTCGCGCTGTAATATCGTTATATCTGGGGGTACTGGTTCTGGAAAAACAACCCTGCTCAATGTTCTTTCCGGGTTTATTCCCTCCGATGAGCGTATTTTAACGATTGAAAACGCGGCAGAATTGCAGCTTCGGCAGGAGCATGTTGTAACACTCGAATCTCGCCCTGCCAATATTGAAGGCCGGGGCGAAATTACCATACGCCAATTGGTGGTTAACGCCCTCCGTATGCGCCCAGACCGGATTATTGTTGGCGAAATCCGTGATGAGGCGGCGCTTGATATGTTACAGGCTATGAACACTGGTCACGACGGTTCCATGACAACGGCGCACTCCAACAGCCCGCGCGATACAATCAGCCGTTTGGAAACAATGACATTAATGGCGGGCATGGATTTGCCCATTCGGGCAATTCGAGAACAAATCGCGGCGGCTATCAACCTTGTTTGTCACCAGGAACGTATGCGAGATGGCTCCCGAAAAATTACCCATATCACGGAAATTACCGGGATGGAAGGTGAAATCATCACCACCACCGATATATTTTTGTTTGAACAAACCGGTTCTGAAAATGGAAAAATTGTGGGACGTTTGCGCCCCACTGGACTGCGCCCAAAATTTATGGATCGAATTGAAGAAACTGGTATTCATTTACCTCCATCAATTTTTGGTGTTGGCAGCGGCCGCCGATTTTAATATTTTGCAGGCTCGTTGGTTCAATATCTTGGATTTGGAACAAAATTTGATTGATGTTACTTTTTTGATAATTTTTGCGATCAGTCAGGCTTATAACGTAATTAATGAATAAGATGGCTGTTGCAAAATAAATTTTGAAACAAATCCTATATTCATGACTGCAGGTGTAATATGAATGCCTTGGCGATCCTAATAATTGGTTTGGTCATTCTTGTGGTACTGATAGCTGTAGGGGTTTACATCTCTTCAAGCAGCGAACGTAACTTGATGGAAGACCGCCTGGGTCGTTATCTGGAAGGCGATCAGGAAAAAAAGCAGACCGAAAAGAAGGAAGAATCATCCTCGGCCTTTCGGAATTGGGTCAATAATCGAGTTGAGGGTTCATCTTTTGGAGACCGGATTGCGCAAAATCTGGCTCGTGCAGATTTAAAATTTAAATCTGGCGAATTTGTAACTTTTATTGTTATTTTCGCTGGCCTTCTTGCATTTCTTGGGTTTGTCACCACTGGTACTTCGTTTGGCGCCCGATTGTTATCAGGTATTTTAGGCGCCACTTTCGGTGTTGCCATTCCGATCATTTATTTGCGAACACAACAAGGTAACCGGTTGAAAAAGTTTTCAGGCCAGTTGCCAGATATGTTAAACCTTGTCGTTAATGGTTTGCGAGCAGGTTATTCAACGATGCAGGCCCTCGAAGCGGTCAGCAAAGAAATGCCTTCGCCAATCAGTGACGAGTTTCGCCGTGTTGTGCAAGAAATGCAGCTTGGAATTCCGATGGATAGAGCTCTGGATAATCTCTTGCGTCGTATTCCAAGCGAAGATCTGGATTTCGTGATAACGGCTATCAATGTGCAGCGCGAGGTTGGCGGCCCGCTGGCCGAGATTCTTGATACGATTTCTTTCACAATTCGTGAGCGGATACGCATCAAAGGTGAAATAAAGGTTTTGACTTCTCAGGTGGTCATGTCGGGAAACCTTATTTCTGCGGTACCTTTTTTCGTATTTGTGATCCTCTGGTTTATCAACCCGAAATATATGGGCGAGTTTTTTAGCCCTCCCATCTATTGTGGCGTTGGTGCTTTAGTTACCGGCGTGGTAATGATCATCATCGGGTACTTTGTGATGATGAAAATAGCTGATATTGAGGTGTAAAGATGGAATGGTCAGTTTACGTATTAATTGCAGTATTTGTGGTGATCTTAATCGCAGTTGCAATGATCTATATTGGTCAGCGCATCCCGAAAGAGGAAGAGGATGCTTTTGTAGACCGCTTGAATGAGTTTTCACAAAGCGGTGAAGCAGTATCCCTCGATCAAATTGAGCTTTCCCAGCCATTTACACAACGTGTAATATTTCCAATCATTCGCCGTTTTGGCGAAATGTCGGCCAAAAATACACCGCAAAATGTATTATTGGAAACGAATCGGAAAATTGAATTATCGGGTATGGCTGCGAAGTTTGATGCGCCGATTTTTTTGGCTTCGCGTTTTGTGGTAGCGGCCGTATTTGGCGTCGTCACCTTTTTGGTTCTTACGCTTACCTCCATCCAGCAACCTCTGCCGCGTGCCTTACTATTTTCATTAATTGGTCTTGCGATTGGCTATTTTTTCCCGCAGCTATGGTTGGATGAAAAAATTAAGGATCGACAGCTAGCAGTTCGTAAAGCCATGCCGGATGCGCTGGATTTACTCACAATTTGTGTGGAAGCGGGCCTCGGTTTTGACGCTGCCATGTCAAATGTTGCTAAGAAATGGGAGAATGAGCTTTCCATGGCTTTTGCGCGCGCCATCCGGGAGATTCAACTGGGTAAAGTAAGGCGGGAAGCCCTTCGCAGCATGGCCGAACGGATTGATTTGGCTGAAATGTCCAGCTTTGTAGCCGCAATCATTCAAAGCGAACAACTGGGCGTGAGTATGTCAAAGGTTTTGCGTATTCAATCCGAGCAAATGCGTATGCGCCGCAGGCAATATGCCGAGGAGCTTGCGCACCAGGCGCCAATCAAAATGCTGGTTCCAATGGTTTTTCTGGTTTTCCCTTCAATTTTCATTGTGCTCTTGACTCCGGCTGCGTTGACATTGATGAAAATAC
Source organism: uncultured Anaerolineae bacterium (assembly GCA_903910795.1). GTDB lineage: Bacteria > Chloroflexota > Anaerolineae > Anaerolineales > Villigracilaceae > UBA5195. Next base: position 15,316 of record CAIWAX010000412.1, on the reverse strand, counting down.
CTCTATTCAATGGCGGTAAATAAAGATTCAACTTTGCAACCCGGTTTTGCTTATCGCTTAACCCATTTATGGGCGGATGGCCTGGATTTAATCTTCCCAGTATCCTGCGGCGGATGTGGGAAGCCGGGTGCGCGTTGGTGTAGTGATTGCCAAAAAAGCCTGACGCCTGTCCCAGCGCCGATCTGTGATATTTGTGGTTCGCCGCAAGAAACCTCTGGAATTTGCAGAGGATGTCAGAACACACCACCCAGATATTCGGCACTGCGCTCTTGTGCTGTTTACAGAGACCCAGCGCGCCCGGCGTTGTTAAAGCTTAAATATCATCATGAAAAATGGTTGGGCGAATCAATGGCCTGGAGTTTGGCCGTTTTTCTTCATAATCTGGGATGGCAGGCTGAATTAGTCGTTCCGATACCTTTGAGCAAACAAAGATTGACAGAACGAGGCTATAATCAAGTTGACTTGATTGCACATCCGCTCGCAATGATCATGAATTGGCAATATCAGCCAGGTGTTCTGCGGCGCGCGCGTCATACCATTTCGCAGGTTGGAATGCACCCTGGTCAGCGCAGGGTAAATGTTAAAGGCGCATTTATTGCAGAAAGGATAGGTTTGGCTGGAAAAACTTGCCTTTTGGTTGACGATGTAACGACAACTGGTTCTACAATCGATTCCGCTGCAGGCGCATTGATGGATGCTGGAGCTGCGAAAGTGATGGCATTAACCTTTGCAAAAGCACTTTCAAGTTATGGTTTTGACCATGAAAAATTAGCACCTTCTCACCCGGCACTTTCTTGAGTGAGGTTCACATCCTACCATCCCTAACAAGGAGGCACTATGACAGAGAATCTTGAGATATTTGGACGTGAATTTGAGGTAACTGATCATTTGCGTGATTATGTTACCAAAAAAGTGGCGAAGCTCGATCGCCACCTGGATGCGATTGAACAAATCAGGGTGGATCTTGGTTTTGTAAAAGCGGCGCGCAGCGCCGCAGACCGCTATGTAGCTCAGATGACCGTAACAGGCAAGGGTTTTATCTTGCGTTCTGAGGAACGCTCGGATGATATTCGGACTGCCATGGATGCCGCCCTGGAAAAATTGTCCCGCCAGATTGACCGGCTGAAGAATAAGCGCAAACGCGGCCGCGGTGATGGTAAATCGGCTGCCGAAGCTGGCCCAGATGAAACGGTGCTTGAGATCGAAGGTGAAGTAGAAGAACCACCCATGATTGTGCGCCGCAAGATGTTTGATTTGATCCCAATGGCAGAAGAAGAGGCTATTGAGCAAATGAAACTGCTCGGACACGATAATTTCTTTGTTTTCTACAATGTGAAGGCTAGCGCGGTATGTGTCTTATACCGCCGCCGTGACGGTACCTACGGCTTGATTGAGCCTCGCATCCGGTAAGTTCACTTCCCGGGTAACGATTTGCTTTTATGTCGTTACCCGGGTCATATCGCGGGTAAAATAGGCTGGCATTTATATGCCAGCCTATTTTTTGGAGATCTTATGGACAATTTTGATTTTGATGACGCCATCCTTGAGCCAGGCTGGGAAAATAAGATTGATTTCAAGGCCATTGAGAATGCTGTTCAAACTATGATTGTTGCTTTTGGAGAAGATCCCGAGCGTGATGGATTACAAAAAACACCCGCGCGTGTTTCCCGTATGTATGCAGAGTTATTAGCTGGCTACCGGATGGATCCGGATGCAGTCATTAATAATGCGATATTTGAGGTGAAGTATGATGAAATGGTACTCATCCGCGATATCGAATTCTATAGTTTGTGTGAACACCACATGCTGCCGTTTATTGGCCGGGTACACGTTGCCTATATTCCGGATGGCAAGGTGCTGGGTCTCTCTAAAATCCCCCGGATTGTGGAGATGTATGCCCGCCGTTTGCAAGTTCAGGAACGCATGACTCGCCAGATAGCCGACTTTCTCCGTGATCTTTTACATCCCCAGGGAGTGGCAGTAGTGATTGAAGCCATGCATTTGTGTTCCATGATGCGTGGGGTGAAAAAGCATAACGCGCGCATGACCACCTCGGCGATGCATGGCGCCTTCCGCGCCAACCTGGCCACCCGCCAGGAATTTCTTGCAAACATTGCGCGAGGGTCGACTGAATTGAATATGTAACTTATCTATCAAAATGACATTGAAGCAAAAAAGGGCAGTCCTGTTCAATCGGAGGCCCTTTTTTTCATCCAACTAACTTTTTTTACGTTTTATTTCGACCCCTACCGAGCTTGTGAAGGGGATTGCCTGGGTCTTCTCTAACCTGATTTTTACACGTTGCACGCCAGGTGTTTGCAGGCAAATTTGCGAAAGATCTTCCGCCAGGGCTTCAACGGTTAATCTGCGGGCGGTTTCTGCGTGTGCTTTTAGCTTGAGCGCCACTTGTTCATAATCCACACACAGGCTAATATCATCTGCCTGTGCTGCTTTGCGTGTATCCGTTTCCATCGAGATGTTAATCAGCATCTCTTGCGGGGTAATTCGTTCCTGATCATAGATACCGATAATGCCTGTGACTTTGAGATCCCGGATGATGATTTTATCCATTCTTGCCATCCTTTTGTATTGCCCGGTGGTTTCTGTATTCCATCAGCAGGCAAACCAGTATAAGAACAACCCAGGCCCAGATTTGCGCGACACGTAATCCACCTATGATGGTGGCGCTGTCTCCACGGAAGGCTTCCAGGAACAGGCGCGCGGTTGCGCTCAGACCCGTAAATGCCAGAAATAATGTGCCGGGTAGGGGATAGGACTTGATCTGAGTGAAAAGAACGCCCAGTATCAATACTGCGGCCATCAATTCGTAGATCTGGCTGGGGTGGCGTCTGGCCCCCCATAAAGTCACGCTCCAGGGCAGGTTGGCTGCTGCTCCAAACGCTTCCCCTGAAGCCGCGTGGGCAAGCGCCAGACCAACGGCCATGATTGCCAGGAGGGGTGTCAATGCGTCCAACGCATTCCAAAAAGGGACCCGGGCTCGCTGCCCAAAGATCAGCATCCCCAACGTTCCGAATACAAATCCACTAAAAGGGTTTAGCAGTCCGGCGTTTAAAGAAACCAGACTGGCAGGGGATTGGATGAATGCTGCCGGGAATTGAAGCACATAAGCCAGCCTGGCCCCAGCCACACCAGTAAGCAAGCCCGTAAATACCAGCCCGTATAACGTTTCAACGGAAATGTTATTTCTTGAAGACAGTTTTTCGGCCAGTGATAAGCCAAGCCATAGGGCAGCCAAAAGGCTGAGCTGAGGAACGGGAAAGGCCAGCGGACCGATTTGCAGTGTTGGCAGCATCAATGTACCTCCTTCAGCATTTTTTCCACCTGACTTTGCAGATATGCTTCAGACATTGGGCCGCCAATCACAACATCCCGAATAATCCCATCCGGGCCAACGAAAAAAGAAGTTGGCAGTGATTGGATATTGTATAAACGGGTTGCCAACCCATTTTCATCGAGCAGGATCGGGAAGCTGAGATTTGTATCTTTTACGAAGGAAGTCACATTGACGGGCGTATCCTGGATGGTTGAATCAACACCCAGCGCTACAAAACCTTTATTCTTATAGGTTTGATAAACATGTTCAATCGCGGGCATTTCAGCTTTGCAGGGCGGGCACCAGGATGCCCAAAGGTTTACCAGGACAATTTTGCCTTTCAGGGCCGAAAGTTGAATAGTTTGACCATCCAGCGTTTTTAGCGTGAAATCCGGCGCAAGAAAGCCGGTTTGTGGAGCTGGTATTTCACCATTTGTGACCATGTTCGCAGGGACTGCCGAATACCAAATCCAAATCAACCCAACAACCAGGATAAAGCTGTAAAAAAGTCGTGTGTAAAGCGGTTGCGGAAATTTCATTTTTCCTCTATATTTAAGGTATGTCTGGCAACCCTATTATTTTCATCCATTCGATGTGACCCATGTCATTTGACTCGACGCTTTTTATCGGTGTTGATCCTTCGGGCGGCCGTAAATCTTTTACCTGGGCCGCTTTCGATCAGAACTCCAGGCTGGTTGCGCTTAATGCTGGTGAAATGGATGATATTCTGTCATTCATCAGCGGGCAGCCCGGCGCAGTCCTGGCAGTTAATGCTGCTTCCACCCCGAGTAAGGGGTTGGTACGTCAGGGTGATGTCCGGCAGAATTTGCCACCACTGCATGTTTCGGGTAGAACTCTGGATATGCGTATGGCAGAACATATCCTCCGCCAGCACGGCATCAATGTTTCGATGACGCCTGCTCGCCAGGAGTTGTGCAGCAATTGGGTTCAGATCGGGTTTGAATTTTACCGCAGGATCACTGCGCTTGGCTTTCAAACATTTCCTGCCCCGCAAGCCACCTATCAATGGCTGGAAACGAACGCGCACGCCAGTTTTTGCACTATTTTGGGTCAGAATCCACTGCCACGGATCAGTTTGGAAGGCCGTTTACAAAGACAGTTGGCGCTTTATGAACAGGGTTTGAACATTCGCGATCCAATGGATTTTTTTGAGGAGATCACTCGCCATAAATTATTGAAGGGCGTTTTGCCGGTGCAGCAGATTTATGCCCCCGAAGAATTGGATGCCCTGTCGGCGGCCTATGTAGCGTTTGCCGCCAGCCATCATCCCGAAAAAATATTCAAAATTGGCAGCCCGGAAGAAGGTCAGATCATTTTGCCTGTTGCCCAGTTAAAAGCCAAATATTAACCAGCCTAACCCGGACATCCTCCCGAATCTCTGACGGGACAAATGCCAGATTTACACAGAGTTCTACAGAGAAGAGCAGCACAATCGATGGAAAACTCCTGGTTCTGATTTATTTTGTGAAAAAAAAATGGCAGTACCACAAATTCCATCAGAGCCAGGAAAACTCGTACCCGCGCCCGGTTAATTAACGGCAACTCTTCACTGCTATCTTTCCAGATGGATTTTATACAGCTTGCAGGTTGGCTGATTCAGTATTCATTTCCCCTATCCGCGCTGGATAAAGCCAGATTCTCGCATGGTAAAATAACTTCGAAAAATATTCCGGGGCTTTTTCTAATCGAGATTTTTTGGTAAGAACTGGCCTTTTAAGCAAGTGTCTGGGGCCCGAAATCGCCAGAAAAGCAAATTATATAAATATCTTGTAGACTTTGCAACTTCTCGGTTCAATACCCCAATCAATGAGGTGAAATATGTCAGAAGAATTTCAACAGAAATGTATCAATACTATTCGTTTTCTATCAGCCGATGCCGTTCAGCAGGCTAATTCAGGACATCCCGGCCTGCCAATGGGCGCTGCCGCCATGGCTTTTACCATCTGGACCCGCCACCTGCGCCACAATCCCCAGAACCCCACCTGGTTCAATCGCGACCGCTTTATTCTTTCTGGCGGACACGGTTCTGCGCTTTTATATTCCCTACTCCACCTCACCGGATACGCCCTTTCTCTGGATGAAGTCAAACATTTCCGCCAGTGGGGCAGCCTGACCCCCGGTCATCCGGAATTTGGCTTGACTCCTGGCGTGGATGCGACTACCGGCCCGTTAGGACAGGGTTTTGCCAACGGTGTTGGCATGGCTGTTGCCGAGGCGCACATGGCGGCTGAATTTAACAGCCCATCGGATCCGGTTGTTGATCACTTCACTTATGCCATTGTTACTGATGGCGATCTGATGGAAGGGATTTCATCCGAAGCTGCTTCGCTTGCCGGGCATTTGCAGTTAGGCAAACTTATTTATCTTTATGATGATAATCACATCTCCATCGAAGGCGGCACACAGGTGGCCTTCTCAGAAGACCGTATGGCGCGTTTTGCAGCTTACGGTTGGCATACCCAATCAGTGCCGGATGGCAACGATGTCGAAGCGATTGATGCCGCAATTCGAGCCGCAAAAGCCGATCCCCGCCCATCCATCATCGCGGTTCATACCATCATTGGTTTTGGTTTGCCTACCCGGGCTGGCACGGCCAAGGCTCACGGCGAACCGCCAGGAGACGAGGAGTTAAACGGGGCCAAACAGGCACTTGGCTGGCCCACTGAACCACGCTTTTTTATCCCTGAAGATGTGCTGGCCTTTTTCCGCCAGGCTCAGCCAAATGGCGCAGAATTGGAAAAAACCTGGACGGAAACCCTCAGCAAGTACCGCCAGGAAAGCCCTGCCAGAGCAGATGAGTTTGAGCGCCGCCTGAAGGGCGAACTCCCGGCTGGTTGGGATCAAGACCTGCCGGTCTACCCGTCCGACCCCAAGGGTGTCCAGACTCGCGCTGCATCCGGCAAAGCTCTCAATCATTTCGCCGCCAAAATCTCCGCCTTGATCGGTGGTTCTGCTGATCTGGCACCTTCCAATAACACCAACATGCCCGGATTGGGCGATTTCCAAAAAGACACGCTGGTTGGCCGGAACATGCATTATGGCGTGCGTGAGCATGCCATGGGCGCGCTGGTGAATGGCATGGCCTACCATGGCGGTCTGCGGCCGTTTGGCGCGACCTTCCTTGTTTTCGCAGATTATATGCGCCCCACACTGCGTGTTTCTGCGCTTTCACATTTACCATCCATCTGGATTTTTACGCATGACAGCATCGGTGTTGGCGAGGATGGCCCCACCCACCAGCCGGTTGAGCATGTTGCTTCCTTGCGAACCATCCCCAACCTTGTCACCATCCGCCCCTGCGATGGCAATGAGACGATCCATGCCTGGCGCGTGGCTATCGCCCGCGGCCATGCGCCCACCGCTCTGATCCTCACCCGGCAAAATCTGCCGACCCTCGACCGCGGCCAGTATGCGGATGCCTCTTTGGTTGAAAAAGGCGCGTATACTCTGGCTGATCTTGGCGGTGGACAGCCCGACATCATTTTGATGGCTTCCGGCTCTGAGGTTTCGTTGATTGTGGACGCTGGTCAGCGCCTGGCGGCGGAAGGTGTCAAAGTCCGGCTGGTATCTGTTCCAAGTTGGGAGCTGTTCAAAGCCCAGGATGCTGCTTACCGCGAAGCGGTTTTACCCGCCGAGGTGAGGGCGCGCGTGGCGGTGGAAGCCGGCATCGGCATGGGCTGGGAGAAATTTGTTGGCGATAGCGGCGCGATCATCAGCCTGGAACATTATGGTGCCTCCGCTCCGGCCGGAATCTTATTCAAGGAATTTGGATTCACGGTTGATAATGTTTACAACACTGCCCGGCAACAGGTGGCTAGATGAAGATTGCTGTTGCTTGTGACCATGCAGGTTACCCGCTCAAAGCCACTGTGCTCGAAGTCGTGCGCGCCTCAGGGCACGAAGCGCTCGACCTGGGTACCGATAGCACCGCCCCGGTTGATTATTCCGATTACGCCGAAAAACTTGGCGCTGCCATCCTGGCTGGCCAGGTAGAACGCGGTATCTTATTGTGCGGTTCGGGTGTCGGTGCCAGCATTGCTGCCAATAAAATTCACGGTATTTATGCCGGCCTTTGCCACGATACCTACTCGGCCCACCAGGGTGTGGAGCATGACGATATGAACGTTCTCTGCATCGGAGCGCGCATCATCGGCCCTGAACCTACCCGCGAAATTGTCTCGGCCTTCCTCGGCGCCCATTTCTGGGGCCACGAACCTGGACAGGAACGCCATCTGCGCCGGGTTACAAAGGTAAGAAATCTCGAAAAGTAAATACGTCAATACACCTGGCCCCTCCCCATATACCCAGGGGCAAGGTGTGACAGTGCAGTTTTTTTACAAAATATCTGCGGATCCACCCGCCCTTTGGAGAGAAAAATGGAAAACCCAATACCAGAACTTACCAAACTCGGTCAATCCCTTTGGTATGACAACATTCAACGCAGGCTGCTTACCCCAACCCCGGATGGCAGCAGCGGCGAACTCGGCCAGATGATTGCCCGCGGCGACATCCGCGGTGTCACATCCAACCCCAGCATCTTTCACAACGCCATCGCAAAATCACACGACTACGACTCGGCCCTGGTGCCGCTGGCCCGTGCCGGTTCCAACGCCGAACAGATCTTCTGGGAACTTGCCATCCAGGATATCAAGGATGCCTGCGACCTTTTTCAGCCGCTTTATAAAGAAGCCTCTGCGGGCGATGGCTACGTCAGCCTCGAAGTCAGCCCCTACCTTGCCAATGATAGCGACGGCACTGTTGCCCAGGCCAAACAGCTCTGGAAGACCGTTGACCGCGCCAATCTGATGATCAAGATCCCCGCCACCAAAGCCGGCATCCCCGCCATTCGTCAGGTTATCGCCGCAGGTATCAACGTTAACGTTACCCTGATTTTTTCCATTGACCGCTACGTGGAAGTTATGGACGCTTACATGAGCGGCCTCGAAGACCGTTTGCTGGCGGGCGGCGATATCGAAAATATCCACTCTGTGGCCTCCTTTTTTGTCTCCCGGGTGGACAACAAGATCGATCCAAAACTGCCCGCTGGCTCGCCCTTGTCTGGCAAAGCTGCCATCGCCAACGCCAAGATCGCCTATGCCGCATTCCGCGAAACATTCGGCGCCCCGCGCTTTGGCAAACTGCAATTGGGCAAGGCCAACTATCAGCGCCCGTTGTGGGCCTCCACCAGCACCAAAAACCCGGCCTATCCCGACACCCTGTATGTCGATAATCTGATCGGGCCGGCCACGGTCAATACCGTACCGCCCGCCACCCTGGATGCATTCCGCGATCATGGCAAGGCTGCGCTTACTCTGATGGACGGTGTGGATGAATGCCGGGCGCAGATCGCGGCTCTTGAAAAACTGGGCATCCTGATGGATACTGTCACTGCCGAACTGGAAGCGGAAGGCGTCAAATCCTTTGCGGATGCCTTTACTGGTTTGCTCCAGACCATCGACGAGCGCCGCGCCGCCGCCCTGTAACCCTCAATCCAAATTTACCTGGTTTCTGCATAATCTGCCATTCAGCCCGAGAATCACATCCCGGGCTGATGTGTTAAAAATCCAGAAAAGAATCAATCAGGTCATAAGGTGACTCGATGAAACCCAGACTACTTGAAGTAGCCATTAAAATATTTCTTGGTGTTTTCGAACTGTTTTTTGTGGGCTATGTTTGCTCACTGCGCCTTGAGGGCATTGGCTGGATGCTGATCTTTTTCAGTATTGGGTTGCTGTTCTGGATTCTGGTTCATCTCGCCATCATGACGCCCTTTATCATGACCCTCAGAGTCAGCATAATAGATATTTCCCTTTATCTGGCCGTGCATATCTTTTACCTCCTGGCCTGGCTCTTTCAAATGGATATGGGCGATTCTGGCCAGGCTTACTGGGCTGTTCAAAGGGCATTCGATCTACCCGCCCTCGATCCCTTCATCAAGCAATGGGCCGATACCATCTTCTGGGATGCCCTGACTGGTACGCTCGTGTGCTACTTTCTCATAATGATTTTGTTGATCGTTAAGTTGGTCATGTTCATCCGCTCCCGCAAAAAGGCCGCACCCGCGCCCGTCATCGCCGCGTAATTCTTCATCACGTTTCCCAACATTCAAAATAAAATACAACAGGGCTTTCTTAAAGTCCAAACAATTGTCATCGCGAGGAGCGTACTCTCCGCGACATGGCGAACTCCCCCACTATTTGGAGATTGCCACGCCGCCAACATCGTCCCGATGCCCTTCGGGAAATACAAAAGCGGCGGCTCGCAAAGACAACAATTTTACGGATTTGTGTAAATCCCTTTCACAAACGCGACTTTAAGAAAGCCCTGTAAAATACAAAAATCCATCTTGTCCTCTATGCCTGAAATGAGTATAATAGACAGAATTAAAAGCGGTGATGGAAACGAGTAAGTCTGGTAAGCTGCCAGCGAATCCGGGATTGGTGTGAGCCGGATCAGCAAAATAGACCGAAAATCCTTCCGGAGCTTCAATCTGAAAGCGCCAGCAAGTAAGAAAGACGGTGTCGTTCCCGTTAAAAAAACGAGAGGCTGCGGAAACAAGTCCTCGAAAAAAGTGCCTGCGAAGCAGGAAACTGGGTGGTACCGCGTGAGCGTTTATGGCTCTCGTCCCTGAGTGGACGGGAGTTTTTTTGTTTTCTACCGGAGGTTTTTATGTCATTCAAACCAGTCTCTTCCAAACTTGATGCCCCAACCATGGAAGAAGCCATTCTCAAAACCTGGAAAAAAGAAAAAATCTTTGAAAAATCCCTGTCTACGCGCGCAGATGGGCCGGAATATGTCTTTTACGAAGGGCCACCCACCGCCAACGGCAAACCCGGTGTCCATCACGTCCTGGCCCGCGCCTTCAAAGATATGTTTCCTCGTTACAAAATCATGCGCGGTTACCACGTTTCCCGCCGCGGTGGGTGGGATACCCACGGCCTGCCGGTAGAAATCGAGATCGAAAAACGCCATGGCTTTACCAACAAACAGCAAATTGAAGAATACGGCATCGCCAAATTTAACGAAGAATGCCGCAAATCTGCCTTTGACTACATCCAGGATTGGGAACGCCTCACCGACCGTATCGCCTTTTGGGTCGACCTAAAAACCGCCTACGTCACCTACAGCAACGAATACGTTGAGTCGGTCTGGTGGATATTGCGCCAGTTCTGGAATAAAAATCTGCTCTACCAGGGTTTCAAAGTTGTTCCGTACTGCCCGCGCTGCGGCACGCCGCTCTCCGATCATGAAGTTGCCCAGGGCTATGAAGAAGTCGCTGACCCATCCGTCTTCGTGCGCCTGCCCTTAATGGATGATCCGGGTGTCTCCCTGCTGGTCTGGACCACCACACCCTGGACACTGCCTGCCAATGTGGCCGTGGCCGCTGGTGTGGATATCGAGTACGTCAAGGTTGAGCACCAACTGCCGGAAGGCGGCGTTGAAAAATTGATCCTGGCCCATGATCTTATGGAAAAGGTATTCCGTGGCGAAGAAGTCAAGGTTCTTGAGACCTTCAAAGGCCGGAAATTGAAAGGCACCCGCTACCAACCCCTTTTCACTTTCATGCCTCCCGAAAAACCCGCCCATTTTGTTGTGCTCGGAGATTTCGTCACGACTGCGGACGGCACCGGCCTTGTTCATATCGCGCCCGCTTTTGGCGCCGATGATATGAAAGTAGCGCTGGAATATGATCTGCCGATCATTATGACCGTTGCCCCGGATGGCACCTTCATCGCGGCTGTAACACCCTGGCGTGGCATCTTTGTCAAAAATGCCGATGAATCCATCAAAACCGACCTGAACAATCGCGGCCTGTTGTTCCGAGCCGAAGCTTACACCCACACCTACCCCTTCTGCTGGCGCTGCCATACCCCGCTGTTGTATTATGCCCGCGAGGCCTGGTATATCCGCACCAGCCAGTATCGCGACAAACTTGTCCAGCTTAACCAAACCATCAACTGGGTTCCAGATCACCTCAGGGATGGGCGGTTTGGCAACTGGCTCGCCAACAATATCGATTGGGCCCTTTCGCGCGAACGCTATTGGGGCACTCCTCTCCCGGTCTGGGAGTGCGCCGAGTGCCACTACCAGCACTGCATCGGTTCGCTGGAAGAATTGAGCCAGCTCACTGGTCGAGATCAATCCGGCCTGGATGTTCACCGCCCGTATGTTGACAATGTCCACTTTGCCTGTCAAAAATGCGGCGGCAAAATGACCCGCGTCCCTGAATTGATCGATGTCTGGTTTGATTCTGGCTCCATGCCCTACGCTCAGTGGCATTACCCCTTTGAAAACCAGGACATCTTTGCCGAACAGTACCCCGCTGATTATATCTGTGAAGCCGTTGACCAGACCCGTGGCTGGTTTTACTCCCTCCACGCCATCAGCACCCTGCTTTTCGAAAAAGTAGCCTTTAAAAATGTTCTGAGCCCTGGTCATATTCAGGATGCCGAAGGCCGCAAGATGTCCAAATCCCTTGGCAACATTGTTCAGCCCTGGGATGTTCTCAACGTTCACGGCGCCGACGCCTTGCGCTGGTATCTCTATACCGCTACTCCGCCGGGAAATGAACGGCGATTCTCCATTGATCTGGTCGGCGATGCCTTGCGTACCTTTACCATCCCGCTTTGGAATGTCTATTCCTTCTTTGTGACCTACGCTAACCTGGATCACTGGCAGCCCGGCGCTGCAGGCGCAACACCTCTAGCCTTCAGTAACCTGGATAGGTGGCTGCTTTCTGAGTTGAATACCCTGGTCGCCCGCATCACCGATGCTTATGAACACTACGACCCAACCGCTGCCACACGTCCGATTGAAAAATTTGTTGAAATATTATCAACCTGGTACCTGCGCCGCTCGCGCCGCCGCTTCTGGAAGTCCGAATCGGATACAGATAAACAGGCCGCTTACTATACCCTCTACACCGCTCTCGTCACCATCAGCAAGCTGATCGCGCCTGCTATGCCTTTCCTGGCTGATGAACTTTACCGGAATCTGGTTTGCACCTTTGATCCGGCGGCTGTCGAGTCGGTTCACCTGGCTGTCTGGCCCGAGGTCGATGCCAGCTTTGTCGATGAAAAGCTTAATTATGAGATGGAGCTGATCATGCGCCTGGCCTCGCTCGGGCATGCCGCCCGCGCCAAAGCTAACCGCAAGGTTCGCCAACCGCTTGCCGAAGCCGCCTTTTCACTTGCCAACCAGAAGGATCGCGGTGTTGTACTTCAATACGACGATCTGCTCATGGATGAGCTGAATTGTAAAAAGGTTCGCCTGCTGGATGCCTCCACCGAGGCGCTTCAGCATACCGTCAAGCCTCTGCCAAAGCAGTTGGGACAGAAATATGGTAACAAATTCCCTGTCATCCAGAAAGCCATCCTGGCAATGAATAGTGAAGCTGTGGCACACACCTTATCTTCAGAAGGCAAGCTGGATTTGACGGTGGATGGAATCTTTTACGCCATCCTTCCCGAAGAGGTTGAAGTAAAATCTCTGGCACGCGAAGGCTTTGCCGTGGCCGAAGAAGGCTCCTACGTTGCCGCCCTGGTCACCGAACTAACCCCGGAGCTGGTTGCAGAAGGCATGGCGCGCGAATTTGTGCGCCGCCTGCAGGATTTCCGCAAGGAAACGGGCCTGGACGTGGTGGATCGCATCCGCGTTTACCTGGTAGCATCTCCCCTGCTCAAGGATGCCATCCTGCGCCATCATGAATACATCACGGGCGAAACCCTCACGGTCGAACTCAGTTTTGCTGCCCCGCCGCCCAACGCCCGCGTCATTTCAGACACTTTTGACGGCGAAACCGTCACCATCGCCCTCCTCAAAGTTTGATCCACAAAAAGCAGGCGTATCCCTAAAAGATACGCCTGCTTTATTTTGTAATTGTCAGTGTATAATTTCATTGTGGAAAGTACCACAAGTTCAGTGTAGGATAAAACTCATTTTGATAAAACGGAGTTCTGGATGACCTTATCAGCCAAACAACAACTGCCGCTCAAGCGCCTGATTTTCGCCCACGCTGTTCACCTCTTTACAGCTACTGGCGCAGTTTGGGGCTTTCTTGCGATCCTTGCGATATTTCAACATGAATGGCGCCTCTCGATTTATTGGATGATCCTGGCTATTATGGTGGATGGTTTTGATGGGATGCTGGCACGTAAGGCGGATGTCAAAACCTATGCCAGCGGGATAGATGGTGCGTTGCTTGATAACATTCTGGATTATTTGAATTACGTTATTGTCCCGGCCCTGTTTTTGGTGGAATCCGGTATTCTCCCTGAGCTCTACAAATTGCCGGTAGCCTTTCTCATCCTGATCACTTCTGCTTACCAGTTCACCCAGGTCGATGCAAAAACCGACGAAACTCACTCCTATTTTTTCAAAGGTTTTCCATCTTATTGGAATGTTGTGGTGTTATACATGCTTGCCATGCGCTTGAATCCATGGATCAACCTGGCGATCCTGGTTTTCTTCAACATCCTTGTTTTTGTTCCGATTAAATATGTTTACCCCAGCCGCGATACGCGCTTGAAAAAGCTTACTCTGATCCTTTCCTATCTTTATGGAATTATTGGCGTCTGGGCCATTATGCAGTATCCCGATGTTCCCGGCTGGGTGGTGGGGGTTTCTTTTCTATACGTTGCTTACTATATCGTATTGAGCTTGTGGCCCAGAAATAGAGCCCAGGTCTCTGTTGGATAAGGATTTTATGAACCATTTGCACCTATCCTCATTCGCAACTGAGCGCGATCTGCGCCTGGCTATCATCGAAGCCGGGCGATTGTGTTATGACAACGGGTTGATGCATGGGAATAACGGTAATATATCCATGCGTCTGGGGAATGACCGGGTTGTGATCACGCCCTCCAAATTATGCAAAGGCCGGCTTGAGCCGGACGATCTGATGATCATTGATATGGAAGGCATGATTTTAAAAGCCGATTCCACCCGCAACCTCAAGTATTCCTCTGAAGCCCCCATTCACCTGGAAGTTTACCGTCAGCGTCCAAACATCCGCGCGGTCATCCATGCCCATCCCGAAAATGCCACTGCCCTGACGATCGCGGGTGTGCCATTTCCGATTAATGTGTTGCCGGATGTGATGGAAGAAATTGGGCCGGTGCCTACCACGCGCTTTGCCCTGCCTACCCCGGTAGATAATGCGGAAGCCATCCGCGAGTATGTCAAGGATCATAACGCGATCCTGATACGCAACCACGGCGCCATCTGTTATGGCGTAGATCTTGAAGAAGCGTTAAATTGCATGGAACTGGTTGAAAGTGTGGCGCGCACGCTGGTAACTGCTCACCTTGTTGGAAAGGTTCACCCCCTGCCAGAAGAAGTCATGACTGCCCTGCGCGCCTTGTATGAGCAAAAGCGCTACTGATCCGCAGGGCACATGTAACTCAACAATATGGATCAAATCTACATCGAGCGTGTTGAAAAAGTCACCCAGGAATTACTGGTTGCTTTTGAACGCCTTATCCCGCAGTTAACCCAGTCGCCTGTTCCGAGCGCGCAGGACTTGCAGCGCCTGCTCGATTCCCCCAGCATTCTCATTCTTGCCCGCTTGCCGCGCTTCGCTCGCAATGACATAGCTTCCGGCCAAAACAGTCCCATTGTGGGTGCTGCCACCCTGGGAGTATTTCACACGCCCAGCGGAACGCATGCCCATGTGGAAGATGTCATTGTGGACGAGCAGTTCCGTGGCAAAAAAATTGGCGAAGCTCTGGTGCGCCATCTCCTGCAGCTTGCGCGGGAGATGGGTTTGAACGGTGTTTCTTTGACATGCAATCCGCGTCGAACAGCCGCCAACCAGTTATATCTAAAATTAGGCTTCAAAAAATGGGATACCAATGTGTATTGGTATGATTTGTAGCTCCAATCCACAGGGCAAACGTGTCGGTTAGATAATTACGCTCCAGTTGATGGAAAGTACCCATAAGTTCGGTATGGAAAGTACCC
>CAIWAX010000411.1 GCA_903910795.1 uncultured Anaerolineae bacterium | reverse complement strand
TACTGGTTTCCGTATTACGACAGTATCAGCATGAACAACGACATTTTGGTCAGCAGGCCGTAAGAGCAAATACGAATAGAAAGATGGGCGGCCATCTGGCCGCCCATCTTTCTATTCGTATTTGCTCTTATGGCCTGCTGACCAAAATGTCGTTGTTCATGCTGATACTGTCGTAATACGGAAACCAGTACTCGCCCGACATCTGGTTGAGGGGCAACCCCATCATTTCATTGAAGACGTTATTCGGGTAGGTCAGCACCCGCTCGCTGGTGAAGATCGGCACGCCGTTGGTGGCAACGACGCGCACCGGGCCAGCCGTCACACCCACCCAGCGCGGAGTTACGCGCCCGCCGGCCGGGATGCTGAAAGGGCTGTCCGCGGTTTTGACACCGGCTATATACACATCCACCGTGGCAGCACTGGCCGCGCCCGGGTTGCCGATCAGCACCCACATGCGCATCAGGTTGGTGTTGGTGCCAGAGATGAAGGCGTGATCGTAGACCGGGAACCAGTATTCGGTGCTGAACTGGTTGAAGGGGTAGCCCAACACTTCGTTGAAGGCGTTGCTCGGCCCGGAGAGCGAGATCTGGCTGGCCACCACCGAGACTCCATTGGTGGAAACCACCCGCACCGGCCCATCCACCAGGTTGAGGTAGCTCTGCGTCATAAAGGAGTTGGCGGGAATGCTGTAGCTGCCCTTTTTGGCAGTCCCGATGTAGATATCCACCGTGGCGGCCAGGCTGGAACTGGTGTTGCCGACCTGGATGGCGTTGCTCATGCTGGTGCTGTCGTAATACGGGAACCAGTACTCGCTGGTGAGCTGGTTGGCCGGGAAACCGAGGATCTCGTTGAAGGAGTTGTTTGGATAGGTAAAGACGCGCTCACTGGCGAAGATCTTCACGCCGTTGCTGGAAACTACTTCCAGCGGGCCGCCCTTGGTGCCTATCCAGCGCGGGGTAATGCGCCCGCCGGGCAGGATGGTGAAGGGGCTGTCGGCCGTTTTGACGCCGCCAATCAAAACATTGACAATCGCGTTCTGGGTGGTGCTGGCGTTGCCAATCAGCACCCACATGCGCATGGGGTCGGTGTTGACGTTCTTGATGTAGCTGTGGTCGTAAGCCGGGAACCAGTAATCGGTGGAGAGCTGGCTGGTGGGCACGCCCATCACTTCGTTGTAGCTTTCACCCGAGGTGACGCGCTGGCTGGCGAAGATCGGGTTGCCGTCGTTGGAAGTCACATCCACCGGCCCGGTCACCAGGCTGGAGAAGCTTTTGGCGGCGAAGGTATTGGGCGGAATTGGAAAGGCGCCCTCATCCACACCGCCGATGGCGATATCGGCGCCGGGTGTGGTGATGGTGGCGGTCTTTAGGATAGTGACGAACGCATCCTCCAGGCCATTCGAAACATGCGTATCCGCCGCGCCTGTCGGGTTGAAATTAACCGTGTTGGAAAACCACCCGGCCACATACAGATTGCCGTTCGAATCGAGCACCTGCCGGCCGCCGCCATCATTCCCGCTGCCACCCCAGGCCTGAACGCCCTGGAAAATCCCATCTGAATTGAACTTGCTGACGTAGGCATCCATTAACCCTTGCGACGCAATGCTGGTTCCTGAGCCAAAATCGACACTGGTTGAGAATATTCCGGTCGCGTAGACATGATTTGAGCTATCGGTAATCAGCCCACCGGCCGCGTCTGCGCCGCTGCCGCCCCAGGTTTTTGCCCACTTCAAATTCCCGTTCGTATCATATTTGCTGACAAAGGCATCCGCATCGCCGTGGCTGGAATGCAGGTCGGGTGTCCCTAACGGGTTGAAATCACAGCCTGTGCAACTGAACCTGCCCGCGATATAAACATTGTTGGATGAATCCACGGTAACAGTTTGCCCGGCTTCGTCTGTCCCAGTTCCGCCCCAGGTCCTGACCCATTGGAAGGCGCCGCTGGAATTGAACTTGGAGAGAAAGACATCCACAACAATGCCGCTATCGTGCGCGGGATGACCTGTGCCGCCGCTGCCGCCAGCCGGATCGAAATTGATATTCTTACTGGAATACATACCGCCCACGTACACATTCCCCAAAGCATCCACGGCTACACCGGGGCCATCATCATAGCCTTCGCCGCCCCAGGTCTTTGCCCAAATAAAATTACCATTTGAGTCAAATTTGCTGAGATACGCATTAAAAAGTTCTCCGAAAGGCGCCAGGGGCGGGTTGTTCACGTGGTAGTCATGCGCACCCCAGGGGTTGAAGTCGCAGGTTGTGCCGGAGAAATCTCCAACGATATAAATATTATTGGAGGCATCGATGGCGATGTTATAGCCTTCGGCGCCGCCATCGGAGGGCCCCCAGGTTCTGACCCATTGAAAATTTCCGTCCGGATCAAATTTGCTCAGGAAGATGTTGTTCATGCTGCCCGCATTCGATGTATGCGAAGCGCCCCCGGCCGGATTAAAAGCCACCGTGCCCTGGAAAGGCCCCGCCACGTACACATTCCCGGAACTATCCAGCGCCAGGCCTTCGCCGCGTTCATCATTCGTTCCGCCCCAGGTTTTGGCCCACACAAAGGCACCGCTCGCATCAAATTTGCTGAGAAATACATCCCGGCCGCCATTCGAGGTGTGCAGATTAACGCCACTGCCCGGGTTGAAGTCGACTGTTCCATTGAAATACCCGGAAACGTAAACGTTGCCCGATTTATCCACCACCGTGTTGAGCGCATCGTCATCGCCCGCTCCGCCCCAGGTGGTAGTCTTCTCGATCACCGTGGTCAGCGCAGGAGTTTTGACGGGAATTTTCCGCGCGTCCGCCAGGGCGATCAGGGATGGCAGGGAAATGAAGATTATGCTGATAAGCAGGATTGAAAACAGTTTGACGAAATGAGAACGAATAGAGCGCATGTCAATCACCCGTGGAATACAAATATCTTTAATTGTATTCGCGGAATTCAAAATTCGCTATCCCCTTTAAGTATGTCACAAATAGTGCAGTAAACCCATAACCTCATTTGTATTCTGTTAAGCTGGTTTTTCGGCCATTTTGGGTAAATTTTTCACCTCGAAGGTCACGAAGTAACACGAAGGGAAACCTTTTCACGGAGGGGATTTATATATGATAAAATTTGTCTTATTTATGTAATATCCAGGAGATTGCCACGCTCGCTGGAGAGCGCTTGCTCGCAATGGTATGGCTGAGTACCGAACCATTCTTCGGGTTTCAGGCACATTTATCCATATATAATGAAAGGGAATGGCACTTTCTTCGTAAAAGTGAGGCCCAAATGAATCGTAAACTGTTAATTTCGTTCTTCTGCTTCTTGGTAGTCGCCCTTCTGGCACTCAGCGCCTGTGCCCCTGTCAGCCCACCCCCAGCACCCAGCACAGCCACCCCCGCCCATTGGACCTATGAAGGCGCCGAAGGCCCGGCAAGCTGGGCAAAATTAGACACATCTTATGCAGCTTGCGGCGCGGGCAAGAGTCAATCTCCGATCGACATTGCCAATCCAACCATGCAAGACCTGTCCAACATCGTTTTTCACTACCAACCCAGTGAAGTGAAGATCCTCAATAACGGGCACACAGTGCAAGTGAACTACGACCCGGGTAGTTACATTGAGATAGATGGTCAGCGTTATGATCTTGTGCAATTCCATTACCATGCGCCCAGCGAACACACGCTCAATGGCAAGTCATTCCCGGCCGAATTGCATCTTGTCCATAAAAGCGCGAGCGGAAACCTGGCGGTCATCGGTATTTTATTGGAAGAAGGCGCGCAGAATGCCGCCTACCAGCCTTTGTTAGCGAACCTGCCCGCCGAAAAAAGCCCGGAAAAAGACGCGGGTCTAAAAATCAACGCCCTGGACCTGCTGCCGGCGGTACAAACCACCTTCCGGTACAGCGGCTCTCTGACCACCCCGCCCTGCACCGAGGGCGTGAATTGGAACGTCATGCTCACGCCGGTTCAACTTTCGGCGGCGCAGATCGCGGCTTTCGCGAAAATTTTTGAGGGCAACAACCGCCCCATTCAGCCATTAAACGCGCGCACATTAATCGAAGACAGCACACCCTAGCCCAGACAAGCGCCGCTTCGCGGAAGAAAAGCCCTATGACCAAGAGCATGTGGGCTCGGGACACATATAATTGTCTATCCCCTGCCTGGGCAAGCTCAGTGCCAGTGGGAATCTTGTTGTTGTAGAAAAACTGTAACTGCTCACCCATGTCTTGGTTTGGGCATAATCATCACGTTTTAATGCCCAAGTGAAATGCTAATCACTGGTTTTCCCCGCTGCGCGAAACACTACGAAAAGTACTGTCTCCCCCTTCCCGAAACGGGAAGGGTTCTTTCACCTCGCACGCTCTTAGCGAGGGCCGGGGGGTTAGGTCGTCATCGCCAACAATTAAGCAACCCGTGAGCAGTTACAATTTATTTTCATCAAGACTACTTAAAAAAGCGTCCTTGTAGTAACGGCTCACGGCCCCGCGGGTTAGCCGTTCGAGCCGGTCAAAAGCGACTAAAGTCGCTACTACGGGATCTCACCCGTGTCCTGGTTTGGGCATAATCACACTGAACTTATGGGCACTTTCCATTTCAAGCTCGCAATCCTGTACACCCCTCAATCCTTCTCATCAAGGTCAAGGCATTTTAACACCAAACAATTTCAGGTCAGACCGCCACAATTCTCCAGTTTTGGCGTAAACTAGACCATATCACTCCCGACATACAGTAACCCGGCCTACTGCCGGCCATCTCCGACACACCTATTTCAACCGAGGCAAACACATGGAAAACACTCAAAAAAAATCCCAGATCGTATACTTTAGCCACGGCGGCGGGCCCATGCCCCTCCTGGGCGACCCCGGCCATAAGAATATGATCGACTTCATGACCAAACTACCCTCCAGCCTGCACCGCCCGGACGCCATCCTGGTAGTCAGCGCCCATTGGGAAGAAAGCGCCGCCACCCTGCAGAACGCGGCCAACCCGCCCATGTTCTACGATTACTACGGCTTCCCCGAAGCCGCTTACTCGATCACCTACCCGGCCCCCGGCAGCCCCGAGCTGGCCACCCGCATCGCCGGGCTGCTGCAGCTCAATCACATCCCGACCGCCATGGATGGACAGCGCGGCTTTGACCACGGCCTGTTCATCCCGCTCAAGATGATGTACCCTGAAGCAGACATCCCCTGCCTGCAGCTTTCACTGCTGCGCGGATTGAACCCCGCCGCCCACATCAACCTGGGCAAAGCCCTGCGCGCCCTGAACAGCGAGAACATCCTGGTCGTTGGCTCGGGCTTCTCCTTCCACAACATGCGCGCCTTCTCGTGGGGCGGCAACGGGCCAGACGATCCGGCCAACGATGCCTTCCAGGATTGGCTGATCGAATCCATGGCCGGTTCGCTGCCAACCGAACAGCAGGAACAGCGCCTCAAGGAATGGTCGAAGGCTCCCAACGCCCGCTACGCCCACCCGCGCGAGGAACATCTGCTGCCGCTGCATGTCTGCTTCGGCATGGCCGACGGCGCGCCCGGTAACCTGATCTTTGACGACACGATCCTCGGCAAGCGCAGCGTCGGCTTCTTGTGGTAAAGCTGTCGAGGCCCTGCCAGCCTGAATTTTAAGATACGCCCATCCCGGAGATTCCACATCCTTCGGGATGGCTTTTTGATGCGGGCAGGTTTGGAGATTTTTGGTTGGAGAATTCGGGGCCGTGTCGATTAAAATACTTTCACCTTTTTTGTTCGGAGCACACATTGACCACCTTCAACCGCAATAAAAATCCGTACGTCATCACAGCCGTTTACTATCTGGGCTTTATCGGGCTGGGGCTTGCCACGGCCGCCCTGGGCCCGACCCTGCAGGGGCTGGCGAAAAACACCGGCTCCACCCTGGCGCAGATCAGTTCCCTGTTTTTGCTGTCCTCCTTCGGCTATTTGCTGGGCTCCCTGACCAGCGGCACAGCTTTTGACCGGATGAAGGGCCATCCCATTTTAAGCGGGGTGCTGCTGATCGTGGCGGCCTTGATGGCGCTCATTCCGTTTGGCACCTCGCTGCTTTTTTTGCAGATTCTCCTGTTTATCATCGGCTTTTCCGAGGCGATGCTGGACGTGGGCACCAATACCCTGCTCGTCTGGCTGCACGGCGACCGGGTGCCGCCCTTTATGAATGGGCTGCACGCCTTCTTCGGAATTGGCACCACCATTTCGCCGCTGGTGGTGGCGTTCATCCTGGGCACCCAGGGTTCGCTGACCTCGATTTACTGGATCTTCGCCGCCTTGATCCTGCCAGCCGCGCTGTTTCTGCCCTTCCTGCCCAGCCCCTCGCACACTCAATCCAACAGCCTGGATGCCGAACGCCCGGCCATCCCGATCCTGGTCATCCTGGCCGCCGTGATCTTTTTTGCCTATGTGGGCAGTGAGGTGGGTTTTGCCGGTTGGATTTACACCTACACCACCTCGCAGCCTTACGGCACGCCCACCCTGGCCGCCACCATCAACGCCGCCTTTTGGGCCACCTTTACCGTTGGCCGCCTGGTTTCGATCCCGCTGGCGACGCGCCTGAAACCCAAAACCATCCTGTGGGTGGACCTGACCGGTGTCATCATCAGCATCCTGCTGATCATCCTGTTCCCGGTGGCCGAATGGGTCTTGTGGCTGGGCACGATTGGCGCGGGGCTGTTCATGGCCTCCATTTTCCCAACCATCTTAAATGATGCCCAAAGCCGCATGCACATGTCTGGAAAAACAACCAGTTGGTTTTTTGTCGGCTCCAGCCTGGGCAGCATGCTCATCCCCTGGCTGATGGGGCAGTTGATCGGGCCCTTTGGCCCTATCTCCACCATGTTGATGGTGCTGGGCAGCACCCTGGTGGCCGCCGCCGCGTATTACACGTTGAACATTTTCCAGCAGAGACAGGACGCCGTGCTGTAACGGTTTTTTGGTAACTGCGCGCCAGGCTGCCACAGGAATGGAATGAATGCCAGAATCCATAATTCACACCGAACATCTTTGCCGCTCGTTTGGAGCCCTCACCGCGCTCGATGACCTTTCCATTGACATACCGGCCGGGATCGTTTTCGGATTTCTCGGCCCAAACGGCGCAGGCAAAACCACCACCATCCATCTTCTCCTCGGTCTCTTGGAACCTTCTGCCGGCCATGCCAGGGTGCTGGGCTTTGATACGCGTTCACAAGCCAATGAAATTCGGGCCAGAACCGGTGCGCTGCTCGAATTCTCCGGCCTGTATGAACGCATGAGCGCAGAAGATAACCTTGATCTATACGGCCGCATTTACCGTATGTCCGGAACGGAACGGAAAGCTCGCACCAAAGAACTGCTCACCCACCTGAACTTATGGGATCGCCGTAAGGAGAAGGTCGGTAAATGGAGCCGGGGGATGAAACAAAAACTTGCCGTCGCCCGCGCGCTTTTCCATCGCCCACCCCTGGTTTTCCTCGACGAGCCCACCGCCGGATTTGACCCGGTGGCTGCTGCGGCCTTGCATGACGATCTGTCCAGCCTGGTGAGACACGAAGGCCTGACCGTTTTTCTCAATACGCACAACCTCGCAGAAACCGAAAAACTTTGCGCCCGGGTGGGGGTCATCCGCAATGGGAAATTGATTGCGATTGGCAACCCGGACGAATTGCGTTTAAGGAAAGGCAGCCTGAAGGTTGAGATCATCGGGCATGGCTTCAATGGACAGACCCTGGCAGTACTGCGGGCCCGCCCGGAGGTGGAACGGGCCGAAATTCAGATGAATCGTTTGCTGGTGGAGCTTCGTGACCAGAGTAATGTGGGGCCCATGGTAACCCTGATTGTGCAATCCGGTGGCGAGGTCGAGGAAATCCGCAGGCCCGGGACGAGCCTGGAGGATTTATTTTTGACTCTGATGAAGGAAGAAAGTAAATGAACGATTTGTATACGATGATTTGGAAAGAATGGAAGGATTTTCTCTTATCGGGCGGCCGCTCTGATTTTTTGCGGCCCTTGCTGATCCTTTTCATCATGGGGATTTTTTTACCATTATCTTTTAAAACGAGATGGCTCAACCTGGAGCCTGCGCCTGTTCTGATCATCTTGTATACCCCTTTTATGTTTGTGACCAGCTTTATCGGAGATGCCATCGCCGGGGAACGCGAGCGCCATACCCTCGAAACCCTGCTCGCCAGCCGTATCTCCGATCGAGCGATTCTATTGGGTAAGGTACTGGTGGTGGTCGGGTTTACGTGGGGGATGAACCTCTTTTGCCTGCTGTTTGGCGCGATTGTGGTGGCTTGGTCACAAGGCCAATGGCGATTCTATGCGCCCCTCAACCTCCTCATGATAGTGCTTGTGATTAGCTTTTTGGTCATTCTCCTTGCCGCCAGCGGTGGGGTGCTGATCTCGCTGAAATCTGCGACCGTGCGCCAGGCGGCACAAAACATGCTGCTGGGCGAAATGCTGCTGGGCTTTTTTGTCTATTTGGTGGTCAGGTTTTTGCCGCCCAGCCTGATTGCATCGCTGACTACTTCCCAGGTGGTCTCGATTACCTTGCTGACCCTGGCTGCACTCGATGCGATCCTGTTGGCCGCCGCGCTGGTGAGTTTTCAACGTTCGCGCCTGATCCTGGGTTAACCAACCCCGGCAGCCAATCCGCGAAATTGTAGAGCAAGCCTGTCGGTAGCAGAACACAGCCGAATTTTCGCACAGCAATCCCCGTCTTGCGAGTCACCGCTCTTGCTCTTTTCCGAGACAAGCGGTCTCAAGTTAATGGCACCGAACTTTTGGTTTGGAATAAGGAAATAGATACGAAGTATAATAGTTCCGCCAATCAAAAGGAGATTCGTATGTCCGTTCTGGTTGAATTATCGTTTGATCAACTCAAGGAAGCACTCCACAAATTACCTTCTGAAGAGAAGGTGGCAATTTGGCGCATGTTGGACGCAGAAATTGACCGTCCAGCCATTGCTCAGCGTTTCGATGCTGCCATCAAGGAAATTCGAAGCAGTTATAGCAATATAAGTGAAGATGAAGTGATGGCTGATGCAGTGGCGGCGACCCACCTGGCCCGCAAAGCAAAACATGCGAAAAATCGTGCTTGATACCAATGTGCTTATCAGTGGAATGATTGCTGATGGGTATTCGGCCAGAATATTAGACGTTATTCTGGCTGGAGAATTTTAAATCGTTTCATCCCCACATATGCTTGAAGAATTCAGTGAGGTGATTTCCAGAAGGCATATCGCAAGAAAATATCCAATGGCTAAAGGGAAAGCAGAGGCTTTGCTCGATTTCTTACGGTCATTTGCCGAAATAATCCAGGGACAACCGGACGAAGTACAGGTCAGCAGGGATCGGGATGATGATTATGTGTTGGCTTGCGCCAAAGACAACCAGGTTGAGTTCATTATCTCTGGCGATCCTCACCTATTGGAATTAAAAGTATTCAAGAATATTCCAATCTTGAGCCCAAGAGAATTCATAGAACAAGTCATAAAATAGCAGGCTTGATTTACCGCAAACTCCCTGAAGTCATTTTGACTTCAGGGAGTTTTTCTTCCTCTAAAAACCGAAGGAAACCTATGAAATAAAAATTGCCTGTTTCAATGCGGCTGCGGACCAGATAGGCCAATAACCTGTTTTTTACCCCAAAATCATAATGAGAATTGCTGTAAGCAATAACATTGTGAAGAGTTGTCATTTATAATGAAGTGTAAAGGCATTTGTTATTTTTATCACTAGCTATCTAAAATTAGGATCCTATAAAGAAATCCGTCTCGTTAAGCGTTTATCCTTAGAGCACCAAGCAATTACAAATAACTGCTCAAAGTTGAGAGGTTGTCATGTCGAAACAACACGGAAAGATAAATAGGAAAATTCCCCAGGCAATAACGGTGGCTCTGATCGGGATTCTTGGAAGCATTGTTATTACATTAATATCAATCATTGGGCCTGATGTTATAGAAGCAATAAAAAAAAGTAGCGTGCCACCATCACCAACGCCATCATGTATTAGCGCGGCTGATATTCTGGTTACATTTCAAATTTCACAAGGCGGCAAAGTGATTGCCGAACCAGTTCCCGGTGAAACTGTCTTTCTGGATCCAGACTTGAGGGTTTATTTCAAGCCAGAGATTAAATCTGTCTCGGGTAGCGTATTACCAGAACTGGAATGCGAATGGACAAATGCGAACATTATTTCCACCGGTGGAAAGCTTCTTCACAGCGCCGGTTGCAGTATGGTTGATTATCAAAGTGGTCATATTAACATTAGCGATGCAGTATCCATGCAATTAAGCCAGCCATCCTGTCCCGCACTGGCGCCTTATCCGCTTTTTATTATGCCCAAGCCATGAACTAAGGAGACCTATGAAAACCGCTGTCACCATTTTTATTACCAAAAGTTATTTATATTGTAAGACCATATTATTGCTGTGCTTGTTATGTTCGTTAGGACTGAGTGCATGTACCCCAGCTCCAACACCAACACCAATGCCTACGATTCCTGTTCCTGCGATTGTTCCCGCTCATCCATGCAAGTTGCAACCAGGGGAAACGATTCCACTGGTGGTCACAGGAGTACCTGGAACCGATGTTGTTTATGGCTGGAGCGCCAGTTCCGGGATGGTGGTTCCTCCTGATAGATCGACGGTAAATTACACAGCTCCCGAAACGGCTGGGGATGTAATCATTAAGGTTGTAGCCCAGAAAGGAGGTCAAACATCCGAAGGGATTATTACCTGTAACGTTGTAGCCATCCCAACTATTACACCTACTCCCACCGAAACCATGGCCCCTCCTGTTATACCTACTAACACGCCTGCGCCCACTCTCACCGAAACCGCAGCCCCTACCTTTACGCCATCTCCGTGTCAGGGTTCTAGTTCATCGGATTTGATTGGAAAAGCATGGGGAGCCTTGGGAAAACCCAACTATGAAATGGTTTTAGCTTGCACGCAAGCAATCATAGCAAATTGGGGAACTGCCGCGGATAAACTACAAGCTGAGAGAATGGCCGACAATACATGTGCAAGTGCTGTTCCAGCAAATCCCAAGAATACACAAGCTGTCAATGCATTCCATGCAAAATATTGGGCGTTAAATGATGTTGCTACCGCATGGTTCCTGAGTGGAGAGGCGCTCACGAAATTGGGCAAAACAGCCGAAGCATCGGCAGCCTTTCAAACAGTAATCGAAAGATACTCATGCGGGTATGCATGGGATGCAAGTGGACCATGGTTTTGGAATGTTGCTGAAGCTGCGCAAAAGAAATAACTTGGTGGCAGCAATATCGCTCTTGTGCAAAAACCATAGTTCAAAACCATCTTGCAAACTGGCCCAACACTGCGTCCTAAGGGACAGCTTTTGCAAACAACCTGGAAACAGCGACTATTGTTGTCCATTTTGGGGTAACACGATGAAGTTTTCTTCGTTGTGACTGTGTGCACCGAACAAGTGCGGGCGTTAGCCCGCACTTGTTCGGTGTTAGCTTCAACGGCAGATTTGGCGTCTCGTGGAATTTAGCAGCAACAAAATCCTGTTTCTGGACTCAAGTCTGGCGGTTATTCCAACCGGGGATGTGAAATAAAACTCATTGAAATTCACATAATAATCCGTGGGGATAATTTGCTCCGTGCAAAGGCGCTGAATATTACACAGAGATGCACTGAGGGTTTACAGAGATTAACCCTCTGTAAACCCTGTGACCTTCACTGCGGTCTCTGTGAAAAAAGCTTTAATCCCCACCCTACCGATCCCGACCCCGCAAAAACCACCCTTGAAAGTCTGGAATTCAGATGTACAATAAAACAATCTGGACAATATTTATCTGGTATCTTTTGGGTTGCGTATTGCGATGAGTGCCGCGAGTTTGTGCATAAAGGTGAGCAAATGTTTTCTAAATTGAACAGCCTCAATTCCAGATTTACCATCGCGCTGCTGCTGGTATTTGTGATCGGCAGCATCCTGGGCGGAGTCGCGCTGTGGAGCGTGCTCCTGCGCTACGCCGAACAGGAAATCACCAACCGTGGGTTGGTGATGATCGACCTGATCACGTCCGTGCGTACTTACACCTCCAACAGCGTGGCGCCGCTGCTCAAGCCCCAGCAGGCGCAGTCCGCCACCTTCATCTCGCCGATGATCCCGGCCTACTCGGCGCGCTCGGTTTTTGAAGGTTTTCGCGCTTCGTCCGCTCAGGAAGATCTGAAGAATTCCATCTACCACGAAGCCGCCATCAATCCCACCAACGTCAAGGATGACCTGGCGGATGAGTTTGAAAAAGCCCTTCAATTACGCATGCAGCAGGACGACAGCCTGAAACAGGTCTCGGATTATACGCAAAAAAACGGCCTCAGCTATTATTACATCGCCCGCCCCATGCGCGTCACTTCCGATACCTGCCTGGTCTGCCACTCCACCCCCGATCAGGCCCCGGCGCAGCAGATCAAAGCCTTTGGAAACCAAAGCGGCTTTGGCTGGAAATCCGGTTCGGTGATCGCCGTTCAACTGATCTACGTGCCCGCGGATCAGGTTTTTACCAACACATTGCGCTCTTTCTGGCTGGTGATGGGGATTTTCCTCGTCATCTTTGCGCTGATCATCCTGCTGATCAACAACCTGCTGGGCCGTATCGTTGTCCGCCCGGTGCTGGCGTTGAACGCCCTGGCGAACAAGGTCGGGGATGACCAGGTCTCGGATGCCGACCTGCTGGCCCCGGAACTCGCCCGGGTCACTCATCAGCGCGATGAGCTGGGCAAACTCTCGCAGGTCTTCCTGCAAATGGTGGCGGATGTGCAGTCCCGCACCCATTTTTTGAAGGAACAGGTTAAATCCCTCCAGATCAAGATCAATGAAACCCAGATGAAGCACGAGGTGGCAGAAATTGTCGAGTCGGAATTCTTCCAGGATCTGCAATCGCGCGCCAAAAACATCCGCGAAAAGCGCCAGGCCAAGGCCAGCCCCAGTCTGCCGGGCGGGCGCCTGGTGATTGAAAAGGCCCTGGATGCCCGCAAGGTTGGGCAGAGCCTGGATATCAGCAGCAGCCCCTTCCTGCTCAGCCGCGAAATCCCGCTCATGAACGGCGAGGGGGAGATCTCGCGCCGCCACGCCGAGATCAATTTTGACCCGGCGGCCAAACAATACACCATCACCGACCTGAAGAGTCTTAACGGGGTCAAGCTGAACAATGTGGAAATTGAGCCGAACCGGCCGTACGTGCTGACCCCCGGTGTCAAGATCGGGCTGGGCTCCACCTTCCTGCTCCGGTTTGAGCTGCTGCAAAGCGCCCCGCCGGCCTGATCGTTCCCCCGGCTGGGGTGCGTGATGCTTGTGTAGGGACACGCCGCCGCCGTGTCCCTACTTCCTCCTCGGCGGTTCTTAGCGGATGGCCGGTTTTGTTGGGTAGGCGCTTCCTTATCCATTATTGACGTTAAAATAAAAAGGACACCAGTCTCACATCAACGGTGTCAGACTGGTGTCAGTTACGACAGACCTGTGTTTTACAAGAAATTCTTGCCGACCCGGCGCATCTCATCGATCAGCGGCACCAGCAGCATGCCCTTTTCGGTCAGCGTATACTCGGTGCGGGGCGGCACTTCCGCGAAAATTTCGCGCAGCACCAGGCCCTCCCGCTCCAGTTCCTGCAGGCGCGCCGAGAGCACGCGTGGGCTGATATTCAGGGAGTGCTGCAGTTGGCCAAAGCGCTGTTGACCATTTGCCAGGTCACGCAAGATCAGGCAAACCCATTTGCGCCCGATGATCTCGGCCACGGCTTCCACCGGGCAGGGTTCGTTATTCAACGTCAGGGGGAGGTGTTCAGTAGTTTCTAACATAGCAATAATAGGTTCCTTTTGCTGGTAACTTGACATTCAATGTCAGTGCGGTAAAATAGATGCTATCTAATAGTAAGTAAGTTGTATTATACTACAAAAGGGAAAAATTGATCATAAGTTTTCCCCTCTCATTTTGAAATCGTTCCAGAAGGTAAAACATGAACCCAAAAACGGAAACACCCCATTATCATCAAGGCTCGCGCATGTTGACCCACGGCAGCGAGCTGAAAAATGCCGGCAGCGCGCTGATCCTGCTGCACGGGCGCGGCGCATCGGCCCAGGACATCATCGGCCTGGCGGGCGAGTTTGACCTGCCGGGGAATATGATCGTGCTGGCGCCCGAGGCGCGCGGCAACCTGTGGTATCCGCAGCCGCTGACCGCCCCGCTCGAGTCGAACGAACCGTACCTGGCTTCCGCCCTGCGGCGCATCAGCGAGGTGGTGGCGGCGCTCAACCAGGCCGGCATCCCCTCTGAACGCATCGTCATCGGCGGCTTCTCGCAGGGCGCCAGCCTGTCGATTGAGTACGTCCTGCGCAGCGGGCGGCGCTGGGGCGGGCTGCTGGCTTTCAGCGGCGGGTATATCTGGCCGGGCGGCCAGCCGCGACCGGCTCCCGGCGGCGGCCTGGGCGGTATGCCCGTTTTCCTGGGCTGCTCGAATGTCGATCCCTTCATCCCGCTGGCGCGCGTGGAAGATACCGCCGCCTTGCTGACCGCCGCCGGTGCGCGCGTCGACAAACACATCTACCCCGGCATGGCGCACACCATCGTCCCGGATGAGATCGCCAGCGCCCAGCCCATCCTCAGCGCGCTGGGGGAAAGCACAAGGTAACTGCTGCCCAAGTGAAACGATAATCCCGCACTTAGGGCTTGTAAAAGAATAACTTCGCAGATTCCATTCTTAAGATTTGTATCAACAACAATTTCGGAAAGGCTTTTCCACCAAAAACAACCCAATTTACCGCCAAGGCTCAAAGTATGC
>CAIWAX010000410.1 GCA_903910795.1 uncultured Anaerolineae bacterium | reverse complement strand
TAAGCTGGAGCTTCCCTGGCGTGAGTATCCTGGGGAATTGGTGGCCAAACATGCCCTCGGAAAGTCTCAACTAACGCTTGTAACTGAACGATAGTTTCCCTGGTGGTGCGATCAAAAAAGGTGGGAAGAATGCTATATCCCAGCCGGTGCCCACGCTCAACTACTTCGCCCATCGAGCGCAGCACTTCATTGACTCCGTCCACGGCCATTGCGTCCAGCTTGGTGGGGATGATTACCCAATCGCTGGCCATCAAGGCTGAGACATGCAAGACATCCAACGATGGGGCCATATCCAGGATGACGACATCGTAGTCGGCGTGCTGGAGGATACGGCTCAGAATTTCGGTGGGAAAGTTGGAGATGACTACAGTGCGCTTGGCTTTTTCGGTGCGCTTGTCGCCGGGGATGATGTCCAGGTTTTCTCGGATATGAACTGCGACTTGTTCGATGGAGTCTTCATCGACGATCAATCGGTACAGACCGGGGGCCTTTTCTGCGCCGAGGGCGAAGGCCACGTGTCCCTGAGGATCGAGATCCACCAGCAGGGTGCGCTGTCTGGTCAGGGCCAATCCGTGCGCGAGGGTTACCGCAGATGTGGTTTTTCCTACCCCGCCTTTTTGGTTGGCAATCGTTATAATTTTCATGATTGTGTCCTTGATCAAAAGATATGGGTAATAATCGAAAAGGGCGGTAGTAAACCTGTAAAGGTCTACTGCCGCCCAAGTACAGGCGATACCCATTCCTTTGAACTGAGCCCCCACCTACTACTGCAATTTTACTGCAAATGCTATTAGAGCATATATTCTATTTAGACGCTTTTGGAACCAAAAACCCCCAGATATGGGGGTTATGGACTTTCGTACAACTCTATTTAGTGGGCCCGGCTGGAGTCGAACCAGCGACCAAGAGATTATGAGTCCCCTGCGCTAACCACTGCGCCACGGGCCCGTGTTGCTTCATTAATAAAGCGCCTTAACTATTTACAAAACAGTGCCGAAAAATTCCTTGCGTTAATGGCCGGTTTTTCTGCACACCCATTCTACCTGTAGCCTTCCAGCCTGTAAAGGTAGGCGGAGAATGTTTCTGAAACAAAGTGCGGGGATATGCGACGCAATCACACATCCCCGCACTTTGAAGCAAACCCGCTCTTATTTCTTTTTTGGCTTCAGTAACACGTTGAAAACGGCGTAAGCCAGAAGTGTGCCAAAGCCCATCTGGCTCATGGTACCAAGCAGGTCAGTTGTTTGCCACTCCTGTATCACTTTGTCACCCTGCACCTTGCGCATGAATATTCCGCCAATCTCCAGGTTATGGTTGGTGGCTGGCGCGCCCATGAAATTGCCAGTGTGCTTGCTGGTGGTGATAAATCGGATGCTGACTAGATCACCTTCGCTGATGGTGTGTGTGAATTCCATCTTCATATTACTGAAGGCGGCCTTCATACCCTTCATAAAGTCAATGTATTCCTGCTTATTGAAATGCATCCCGTCACCGGTGTAAGTGAAATCATCCGACAAAATTCCCGATAATTTATCCCACTCGCCATTAAGAATGGCCTTTGAAACGCTCAACGCAACTTCTTTTTGATCCATTTGAATTGCTCCTCTTCAATATTAGATAATGCCGAACTCCGAACCAGGGAATGTTTCCCGTTACTCTTCCAGGTGCCGTTCCCAATCCTCCGGTGGAGGAAAAATTGGAGTGTAGGGCTGCGGCGTCAATGGCAAATCCAGCAGCGGGGCTATGAAAGTCTGCCAGGTTCTGAAATGTTCCGAATTGATATGGGCCTGCCAGGCCTGCTCATCGTGATAAACCTCAAACAACGAGAAGTTGGCTGGGGCATTCAATTGCCGCAGCAGCGCGAAACTCACCAGCCCTGGCTCGCGCAGACACGCGCCCGCGAAATCCGCTGAGACGGCCAGAAAACCTTCCACTTCATTGTTTTTGATCTGAATAGCTGTCATCCATGTATTCACTGCGAACCTTATCCTTCCGGCTGATTGATACCGAACTTATGGGTAATTTCCATTACAATCAGTATAAGTGGCAGCCTTGAACTTTCACAGAGGCCACTATTTCCTCCGGTAGTTACCTTAAGGTGCGTATGAACGCCTATCCCATCGACATTCTCAACCAGTATTGCCCCTCCCGCCGGGTATTGGAATTATTGGGAGACAAGTGGACCCTGCTGACATTGAATGCCATTGCGCGCGGTATCAACCGCCACAATGCCTTGCAGCGCGAAATTGGCGGGATTTCGCAGAAAATGCTTTCACAGACTCTGCGCGAATTGGAACGCAACGGCATCGTCACCCGCCATGTTTACCCGGTGGTTCCTCCGCGGGTGGAATACGAATTGACCCTGCTGGGCAAATCGCTAAACGAGCCAGTGGTGGCGTTGGGGAAATGGGCCCAGGACAACTACGCCCTGGTTGAAAATGCCCGTGAGAAGTATGACAGAGATAACCGGGCAAATAACATTGACTGAAGTTAATTTCGGCGGTTTTTCCATAAACAGCAGCCCCTGACTTCAAG
>CAIWAX010000409.1 GCA_903910795.1 uncultured Anaerolineae bacterium | reverse complement strand
TTTTCTCCTGGCTGCTACGGGGCGCTGGCGGCCCGTTCGGTGGTGGCGATGGCGTAGGTATCGCCGTTCGCGTCCAGCAGGGCGGTGGCGGTGATCCAGACTTCCACGATCTGGTTGTTCCTGGTGAGGCGCGTGATGCGGTAGGGCTCCAGCACCCGCCCGCGGGTCAACTGCTGCACCACGCCCAGGGCCTGCTTGCGATCATCCGCCGGAACCAGATCCCGGATATTCATGGCAAGCGCCTCGCCTTCACTCCAGCCATACATCTTTTCAGCCATCGGGTTCCAGGCCAGGATGCGGCCGGTCAGATCCTGTACCAGAATGGCGTCGTTGGCATCCCGCACCACGCTGGCCAGGCGTTCCAGGCCTTCAGATTCGCGCTGGGCATTTTCCGCTTCAACGGTGCGCCATTCCACCAGCTCTTCCAGGTGATGGCTGTACTGCTCCAACTCATATTCCACCTGTTTGCGCTCGGTGATATCCTGAACGGTGCCGCTCAAGACAGACGGCTCGCCGCTTATATCGAGGCTCAACGCCCCGGTTTCGGCCCACACCACGCGCTGGCGGCCGTCCGGCCATAGGGCGCGGTATTCCAGGGAGACAGGATGCCCGTGCTGGAGCATCGAAAGATTGGCTCGCTCGACTGCCGCGCGGTCATCCGGGTGGACGGTCTGGGCCACCACATCCCACAGTCCGCTCGTGAAGGTTTCTTTTGGGATGTCAAAAATTCTGTACATCTCATCCGACCATTCCAGCAGGCCGGTTTTGAGGTTCCAGCTCCAACTGCCGGTGTGGGCAAGCTGCTGGGCCTTGTTCAATTTTTCCGCCGCTTCGCGCAGCAGCTCTGCGGCATGTACGCTGGCGGTGGTGTCGACCAGCACCAGGTGCACGGCCAGCCCGCCCTCTTGATCCAACCCGGGGCTCAATTCCAGTCTGGCATGGAAACGTGTGCCGTCCTTGCAGCGCATGGCTGCATCACAGCTTTGCGGGGCAGTGCTGTCCGCCAGCCTTTTAAGATTTTGGTCGAAAAGAACCAGGTCGGTTGGCTGGATAAAACGCGAGAAGGGATAACTTACCAGATCGCTGCGCATCGCCCCCAGCAGGCGGGCGGCCGTCAGGTTGGTCTCCAGGATGTTCCCGCGCGCGTTGAGCACCAGGTAGCCGACTGGCGCCAGGTTGTAAAGATCAAAATAGCGGGCGCGCGCTTCTTCCAGCGCGCGGTGCGCCACGTGCAGCTCATCATTTTGCATCTCCAGTTCAATCTGGTGCACATGCAGATCGTGCACCAGGGTCTGGATGTCTTGCGCAGTAAAGGCGCCCCAATCCGGCGCGCTTTCGCTGGCGAGGGCCAGCTGCTCGGCCTTTTTGCGTAATTCAGTGGGCTGACCCGGCTCCAAATTTTTATCCATCTTTTTCTCCTGGCTGCTACGGGGCGCTGGCGGCCCGTTCGGTGGTGGCGATGGCGTAGGTATCGCCGTTCGCGTCCAGCAGGGCGGTGGCGGTGATCCAGACTTCCACAACCTGGTTGTTCCTGGTGAGGCGTGTGATGCGGTAGGGCTCCAGCACCCGCCCACGGGTCAACTGGTGCACCACGCCCAGGGCCTGCTTGCGATCATCCGCCGGAACCAGATCCCGGATATTCATGGCAAGCGCCTCGCCTTCACTCCTGCCATATATCTTTTCAGCCATCGGGTTCCAGGCCAGGATGCGGCCGGTCAGATCCTGTACCAGAATGGCGTCGTTGGCATCCCGCACCACGGTGGCCAGGCGTTCCAGGCCTTCAGATTCGCGCCGCAGGGACTGGACCTTCTTCAGTTCGGAGATGTTGGTAAAGTTAATGGTCGCGCCTTCGATGACGTTTTCCAGGGTGCGGTAGGGCTGGATGCGCAGCAGGTACCAGACGCCCTGGCGGGTGATGACTTCCACCTCTTTGGGGATCAGCGTGTCCAGCACGGCTTGCACATCCTGCAGCAGCCGGTCATAGCCTTCCAGATTGGAGGTGATATCCGCCACCGGGCGGCCCACGTCACTCGGGATCAGGTTAAAGACGGGTGTGATGTAGGTGGTAAAACGCTGGATGAGCAATTTATAGTTGACGAAGATGGTGCCCACACCGGTGCTGGCCATCAGGTTGCTCATATCGTTGTTGGCGCGCGACAGATCCTGCACTCTTTGCTGCAGCTCCACATTGACGGTGGAAAGTTCTTCGTTGACGGACTGCAGTTCCTCCTTGGCGGTTTCCAGTTCCTCGTTGGTGGATTGCAGTTCTTCGTTGACCGACTGCATCTCTTCATTAGAAGACTTCAACTCTTCGTAAATAGTATCCAGCTCCTCATTGTTGTGCTGGATGAATTCATCTTTCTCACGCAGTTCGCGCTGCATGCTCACAATGCGCTCATCCAAATCCACAGGGCTGGCCAGCCCGGCCGGGGCAGCCCCGGTCTGGGCGGGCTGCGGGGCCTTTTCCAGGACGACCAGGAACAGGCTGCCAGGCGAGCCAGCCAAATTGCTGCTGGTTGAGACTGGCAGCACGCTCAGGTTGACCGTGCTGTAATCGCCGTTGGTTTTGACGCGCAGATCGTTCTGGGTGACCAGCTCGCGGCTGGCGGCGGCTTTGTGCAGGGCGCTGGCCAGGGCCGGCCGCAATCCTTCGCGCGCCAGCTTGAGGATATTGGTCAGGCCGGCCGGTTCCCCAGAGGCGGGTTCCAGGTAGTGCCCGCTGCGGCCGTGCAGATACAGAATCTCACCTTGTTCATTGACGAGCAGGCCGGTGGGGGTATATTTTTGCAGCAGCAGGCGCTCGGTCAGGTCGCGCAAAGAGACCGCGAGTTTCGCCTGTGACTGAATGGCCGGCAGGGTGGCGCTGGCGGCTTCACGGCTGGGGCTCATAAATTTCTCGAAAACCGGTTGGCCGTGGTTGTAGACAGCCTGCTTGCGCTGGTAGACCTTGGCTTTGCGATCCTGGGTGGAGAACAAATCCACAAAATCGCCAATGCTTTCAGAGGTGCCCAGCAGCAGGCTGCCGCCCGGGTTGAGGGCATAATGGAAGAGCGGGATGAGTTTCTTGTGCAGTTCGGAGCCCATGTAGATCAGGACATTCCGGCAACTGATCAGATCCATGCGCGAGAAGGGCGGGTCTTTGATCAGATCATGTTCTGAAAAGACCAGCAGATCGCGGATGGCTTTTTGAATGCGGTAGCCGCCGCCGGGCTGCAGACCGAAATAGCGCGCCAGCCGTTCGGGCGTAATATCCAGCGCGATGTTGGCCGGGAAAATACCGGTGCGGGCGCGCTCGATGGCCTGGCTGTCGATATCGGTCGCGAAGACCTGCAGCCGGAAGCCTTGTTTGAACGCAGCCTGGTGCTCCTGGAACAGGATGGCCAGCGAGTAGGCCTCTTCGCCGGTTGAACAACCCGGCACCCAGACGCGCAAGGTTTCACCCGCCGGTCGGCTGGCCACCAGGCCCGGGATGATGATTTGTTCCATGGTTTCAAAGACCGGCGGGTCGCGGAAGAAATTGGTGACGCCGATCAGCAGATCGTGAAAGAGTGTGTCGACTTCGGCGGGGGTCTGCTGCAGGTAGCGCAGATAATCCTCCAGCCGGTTGACCTGGTTAACGGCCATGCGCCGCTCCACCCGGCGGGTGATGGTCTGCGGTTTGTAGTAAGAGAAATTGTGCCCGGTGCTGGCGCGCAGCAGCACAAATATTTTTTGGTACAGGTCTTCGTGCTTGCTCAGGGGGGGCAGGTTGAGGCGCACGCTGCTGTCGGCGGCGGAGCGGCCGGAATAGTAAATGAGCTGGGCGGCCATCTGTGCCGGTGGCAGGATGGCATCCACTGAGCCGGTGGCGATGGCGCTGAGCGGCATGCTGTTGTACTCGGTGGTGGCGGGGTCCTGCGCCAGCACCAGTCCGTTCTCGCCCTTGATGGCGCGCACGCCCAGGCTGCCGTCACTGCCGGTGCCCGATAGCACAATGCCGATGGCCCGTTCGCGCTGATCCTGGGCCAGTGAGCGGAAGAAGAAGTCGATCGGCAGGCGCAGCCCGCGCGGTGAGGCCTGTTCGAGTAGCTGCAGGCTGCCGTTTATAAAGGCCATGTCGCGGTTGGGGGGGATGATGTAGGCGCAGTTGACCTGCACGCGCATGCCGTCTGTGACTTCATAGACCTGCATGCGCGTATAGCGTTTGATCAGGTCCGTCAGGATGCTTTTGTGATCCGGGGCCAGGTGCTGCACCAGCACAAAGGCCATGCCCGGCTCGACCTCCAGCGGCATGCCAGAGAAAAAGGCTTCAAAAGCGGCCAGCCCGCCGGCCGAGGCGCCAATCCCCACGATCGGAAAGACAGGTTCCGGGACTGGAACCGGGACGTTGGGATGTTCTGTTTTGCTTTTTCGCATTTTTTTGTCCTTGATGGTATGGATGCCGGGCTGGCGGGTCTGTTCCATTCTACATGCTGCCGCTTTCCCCAGCAGCGTATAATTGTATTCAATTATATC
The DNA here is from genome assembly GCA_903910795.1 of uncultured Anaerolineae bacterium. Classification (GTDB taxonomy): domain Bacteria; phylum Chloroflexota; class Anaerolineae; order Anaerolineales; family Villigracilaceae; genus UBA5195. The sequence continues at coordinate 2,226 of CAIWAX010000409.1, read as the reverse complement.
ATTTTTCTAGTTAAATAGGTTAACTTCAGCAATTGCACAAGGTAGGGTTTTTTGGCTATGCCGCATAACTTGCTTCTTCTAATTCTTTCGGGACGCCGACGAGCACGGAAAAAGCTAAAATATTAAGGTCACCCGCAGGGCGTCCGCGTTCAAATGGTTTTTCTCTACTGGTTTCGCGGTAAAGGTTTTCAAGCCACACTCGTGACGACACTAGAAAATAGCAACTTATGCGGTATTGCGTTTTTTGACTTGCAAAACGACCCCCAACCCACCCCCATCCCCTGCCTTCCCCCAAATCCCAGAGCGGTATTTGGAGGAAGGGGCCAAACCCCTCCTCCAAATACCCCGGTTTTGGGGATTTGGGGCTGGTTCGCTTCCGCGCTCTTCGGAAGAGGTTGGGAGGGGGTGGTCTCGGGTGTCGGCTCGGGCATCGGGCGTCGGGAACCAATGTGAAAAAACCCGCGCTGCCCCAGCAATTCGCGGCAAATCCACAGTTCCCCAATCGTGAAATTGGAGTATGCTTAAGGCATGGCAGCTCATGCGAAATTTACGGGCAAGGCACAGCTCAAGGTCGGGCACAATACCCCGGTGCTGTGTTTCTGGGTGCTGGTCGCCTGCCTGTACGTCGGCTGGCTGGCAGTGCTGGGCGGCAGCACCGGCGTCACGCGCCTGGATGGCAGCCTCGGCATGTTCCTGGGGCTGTACATTTGCTCGAACCCGGCCGCCAATATGCTGGACATCCTGCTGTTTATGAGCGCGGATGTGCGCGAGCGCATCATTCACAACCGCCCGGGCCAGCTCTGGCTGGCGCTGAATGGCCTGACCATGCTGGCGGGCTGGGTGGTGATCTTCAGCGGAGCGCTGCGCTTCGTGCAGTAACCGAAAAACTCTTATCCAATCTTTAACCTTTGTTCAGGTTATGTTTAACCGCCGGATTTATGATTTGGTTACATTCTCCCCAAGAAAAACCGCCAAGCGGCCCGGGCCGGCCTCAAGGCGGTTTGGCTTTTAAATCAAGACTTCCGACGCCATCCAGACTTCCGTGATGGTTGTGTAAGGGCGGGTCTCTCGTGACAGCCAGTATTTCTTGCCCGCAAAGGTCACGTCAGGCCAGGATACATTGCCTGCACGAGAGACCCGCCCCTACGGACCCATCCGTCACCATATCCGCGATCGTGTACGGGCACGCCGCCGTGCGGTCGTAGGGACGTTGCATGCAACGCCTTAAAGATATAGAGGAGCCTGTCAGATGAAACTCCCCACCTTCCAACGTTTGAACAGATACACCTTCGAGATGATCGTGATCCTGGTTTTCATCTCGCTCTACGACTTGCTGCTGTCGGACGCGCTTTCCATCCCGGTGGCGCTGCGCATGAGCCAGTGGATGGCCTTGCGCTCGCTCGATCACCTGGTCAGCAGCCTGGAACTGTTGCTGCCGTTGAGCATACTGGTTCTGATGGCGGTGCTGTGGCTGGCGGGGCGCAACCATTGGGAGCGCCGCCTGGCGCTTGCGTATCTGGGCTGGGTGACACTGCGGCTGATTCTCAAGGTGGCGCTGGTGATTGTGATCGCTTCGGATTCAAAGATCGTCAAAGCCCCCATCCTGCTGAAGGACACCTTCGTGCTGTTCTTCATTATATCGGTGCTGTTCGGGGTCTGGTATTGGATGATTGACGGCGGCGGCCCGCAGGCGCGGCGTGACGGCCAGGTGAAACGCTGTGATTTCAGCTTCCCGCAGCAGTTCCAGCCCACGCCCGGTTGGGAGGATTGGCAGCCCGGTCTGTGGGATTACATCTTTCTGGGTTTTTCGGGCAGCACCCAGTTCAGCCCCGGGAATAGCAACGTCTATTCGGCGCGGGCCAAACTCCTGCTCATGCTGCAGGTCAGCCTGTCGCTGCTGATCCTGGTCTTCCTGGCCTCCTTCGCCATCAGCCTGTTAAAGTAAACTCAGGGGCTAACTGCTCACGCGGTTGTGTCATCAGCGAAAACACCACGAAAAGTACCGTCTCCCCCTTCCCTTTAGGGAAGGGTTCTTTCACCCCGCACGTTCCTGGCGGGGATAGGTCATCGCCTAAAGGCATCAGTCACAAGTTAAGGCTTTTGACAGCATGTCAAGGGTATTTTGCCTTACTTTCATGCCAGTTTTGCTTGACGCAGGTATAGTTGCTGAATATAAAGCTATTGATTTCCCGGTTCCGGCGGGCTGAAGCCCTTCCTCATGTCGTG
>CAIWAX010000408.1 GCA_903910795.1 uncultured Anaerolineae bacterium | reverse complement strand
GGTAATCGTTGTGCTGACCATGATCATCATCCCCTTCCTGGCGGCCCGACCTCTTAACATTTCCGAACTGGTGGGATATTACTATGTGCCATACCTGGTGGGGGTAATCTACCTGGTGACTGGTCTGCTGCTGATCAGCTTGCGCCGTACCGAAACTGCCGCCCACGCTTTCGCCATGTTGGCGGGCTCATCTGCCCTGGTAATGGCCGGTCTGTTGGAACAATTTGCACCCAACAATTCATCCAGCCTGTTATATGCCTCAGTACCGATGCTGGGAGCAGCCATTCTGCATCTCGGACTGGTGTTTCCGCAGGAATCCGACACAGTTCTGCGTTTTCCACTTCTGCGCTGGCTGGGATATTTCCTGGCGATAGGGTTGGCTCTGCTCCAATATGTGTATCTGTTCGCTTTAAATTCCCAGTTTATTTCTCCTGTCCTCGGGTTCCTCGGCTATATTTTTGCTGTCGTCTGCGGATTATATTTTTTTGTTGCCGTTGTGCACTGCCGTTTCTGGTCACCTTCGCCGGTTGCGCGCCAGCAAGCGGGCGCAATTCTGCTGGGCATTCTGCTTGGAATTGCGCCCATCACTCTCTGGTTGTTGCTAACAAATCTCACAAAAATCAGCTTTAATCCGTATGTTGGATTCCTGCCCCTGATCATTTTCCCGTCTATCACCGGTTACAGCATCCTGCGCTACCGTCTACTGCGCACAGATTACATCCTCAGCCAGGCGGTACTGTACATCCTGCTGACCACCCTGGCAGTTGGTGGGTACATCTTACTGGCCATCGGCCCCAGCCTGATCTTTGGGAATTCGATTGGCGCAAACAACCCCCTCTTGATCGCCCTGACCGTTATCCTGGCGGCATTTATTTTCAACATCGCGCGCGGTTGGGTGCAAAATGGCATTGATTGGATTTTCTTCCGGGGCGAAAAGGCCCACCTGGAACGCTTGAGAACTTTTTCGAGCGAATTGGGGAATGCCATGTCGCTCAAGGATATTTTAATTACCCTTCGCAATCATATTTCCATCACCCTGCTGCCCAACCCCCTGCACATTTACGTTTATGACCCGCCGGGAGACCAATATTTGTCAACCCAGGATGAGATCGGGCAAGTCACCAGCGACATCCGCTTTTTGGCCAGCAGCCCGCTGCCGGTGGCACTCAGCCGGGAAAAAATGCCCATTTTTGTGGATGAACAGAATATGCCGGAAATGATCCGTGGTGAACGAGGGCGGATCATGCTGTTGGGTACTCACTTGTTTATCCCGATGGCCGGGCATGAACGCCTGGTGGGTTGGATTGCCCTGGGTGACCGTCTCTCGGGCGAAAGCTATTCCAGCAACGATATCGCCTTTCTGGAAGCCTTGAGCAAGCAGTCGGCTGTCGCATTGGAACGGGCCCAGGTGGTCACAAACATGGAGCGCCGCGTGCACGAGTTGAATGCTCTCTCGCGCGTGGCTCAGGGTATCAATATCACGCTGAACTTTGATGATACGCTGGAGTTGATCTATGCCCAGACGGCCCAGATCATCCCTACCACTGATTTTCATCTAACGCTCTATAATCAGGCCGGGCAGTATGCCTATTACGCCTTTTGCCTGGAAAATGACGACCGGAACACAAACAAAGAAAATATGCAACTGCGGGCAAAAACCAGCCTTGATCAGGAAGTGATTATTTCTCACCGGCCGTTGCTCACCAATGACTTCTTGAGCCAGTGCCAGGTGATGGGGGTGACCCCCCCCGATAAAGGCATCTATGCCTGGCTGGGAGCACCGCTAAATTCTGGTTCAGAGACGATCGGTTCGATGAGCGTCGCCACGCGTAACCCATCGATTACCTATACCCGCGCCCAGTTGGAACTACTGCAGGCCGTGGCTGACCAGGCGGCTGGCGCCATTGTAAAGACTCAATTGATCCTGGAAACAGAGCGCCGCGCACAACAACTCTCTTCTCTAAACGACATCACTCGCCAGCTTACCTCGACCCTCGAACTTCAACCGCTTCTAAAAAGCATCCTGGAAAGCGCGGTGGAGATTTTGAACACCGAAGCTGGCAGCCTGTTCCTGGTCGATGAACAGACCGATGAATTGATCTTCAGGGTAACTGCCGGGCCGGTGGCGCAAAACCTGATCGGGCAGCGCCTGCCGGCAGGTACCGGCTTTGTTGGGAAGGCCGTCAAGACGCATAGCCCGGTGCTCGTCAACAATGTCTCTGCCAGCACAACGTGGAATTCCACGACTGACAGCCAGACCGGGTTTATCACCCACGCTATTTTGGCCGTCCCGCTGGAAGTAAAAGGCCGCACCATCGGCGTTATCGAAATTATCAATAAGAAAGACGGCACGCTTTTTACGGGTGACGATCAAAACCTGCTTTCCGCCTTTGCCGGGCAGGCCGCGGTTGCCATTGAGAACGCCCGTTTGTATACCCTCACTGACCAGGAATTAACCAACCGTGTGGAAGAGCTTTCGGTCATGCAGCGCATCGACCGCGAATTGAACGCCAGCCTGGAAGTCAACCGGGCTATGCACATCACCCTGGAATGGGCCATGCGTCAATCTCAGAGCGAAGCCGGGCTGATTGGATTCGTGGAAGAAGAGGGACTGCGCGTCATGGCAGATCAGGGCTACGCTGAAGAAGTTGAAGCTTATAAAAAAGACTTCATGGCGCTCAACCATCCAGCTATTCAGGAAGCTATTCAAACCGGGCAGCCGCAGCGCCTCACGCTGGAAACCCAGGCACCCGCTCGCGCCTTCCTGGCTGGCGCCCACAGCCAACTGGTTATCCCCATCCGGCGCGAATCAAAAGTGATCGGGTTATTTTTGCTTGAGAGCATCCGGCTTGAGGCCTTCCAACAGGATTCGCTGGCATTCCTCAGCCGTCTTTCAGACCATGCAGCTATCGCCATTTCAAACGGCCAGTTGTACAACGCTGTTCAGCAGGCCAATATTGCCAAAAGCGAGTTTGTCTCCTTTGTCGCCCACGAGTTGAAAAACCCGATGACTTCCATCAAAGGTTACGCTGAACTGCTGTCAGCCGGGGCAGTTGGCCCGATGACCGAAATGCAGAGCAATTTTCTGGGGACTATCCGCTCAAATATCGAGCGCATGAAAACCATTGTGGAAGACCTGAACGATAATTCAAAGATCGAAGCCGGTCGTTTGCGCCTGGATTTCAAGGCAATCGATTTTGGTGATGTAACCGAAAACGTGGTACGTTCCACCCGCCGCCAAATTGAAGACAAGAAACAAATCATTGAGGTACAGGTGCCGGAAAACCTGCCAAAGATGTGGGCCGATCGTACCCGTGTCGAACAAGTGCTCATCAACCTGGTTAGCAACTCAAACAAATACACACAGGAAGGCGGCCATATTTCGATCGTAGCTGAAAAAACCGCAAATGCCTGGGATCAACAGGGCCCCAGCCAGATCATCCATATTTATGTGCAGGATAACGGTTATGGGATGACTCCTGATGACCAGAAGAAAATCTTCCAGAAATTCTTCCGTTCGGATGATGATCAGGCTCGTAAATCACCTGGCACCGGTCTGGGTTTGAACATCACCAAAAGTCTGGTGGAAATGCAGGGCGGCCGCATCTGGTTCGAAAGTGAATTTCGCAAGGGGACGACCTTCCACATTACCGTCCCGATTTCTGAAAATTAAAGGCAGCGGATATGACGCTTATCGCGGCAATAGGACAGTCACAGGTGATGGATGCCCGCGAAGCGGGTATGCAGGCGATCTATCAGGCGTTAAATAGCCTGGGAACGGTGACGCCCTCTTTATGTATCCTGATTGTGCCCCATCGTTATGATCCGGTCCAGGTGATTAACGGCGCGGCCAGCATGCTATCCAACGTTCCAACGCTGGGATTCAGCGTTTCATCCGGGCTGACCCAGAACGGCGTACACTCCCATTCAGTCATCGTGGCATTGCTGGCGGGCGATAGCCTGCTGGCCGAAACACACTGGTTCCCTACATACAGCCAATCAAGCGCGGAGACTGCAACTCGTATCACCCAACTGCTGGGCTATGAGCAGAACCCGGTCAAACAGGTGCTGGTTTTTGCTGATGGGTTGAATGCCAACACAGAAGAGTTTTGCGGCAATCTGCGCGCAGGCTTGCCGGTACTGGGCGGACTTTCGAGCGGCGATTTGATGAGTACCACCACATTCCAGATTGCCGGTATGCAGTCTGGCAGCGGTGCCTTGGCGGCGGCTTTTCTGCGGGGAAATTTTAAATTGGGCATGGGGTTTGGGCACGGCTGGTATCCCGTTGGCAGCGATTTCCGCGTGACACGTTCACGCGGATTCTGGCTGCGGACATTGGATGGGAAACCGGCCAGCGACACCTATGCCAGGTTGTTTGGCCAGGAATCGCGCACCTGGGCCACCGCGCCTCTAAATAGCATGTGCCGGATCTATCCACTGGGCTTTGAGCAGAATTTCAGCGATCAACTACTTATACGCGCCCCTATTCGCGTGGAAGCGGATGGCAGCCTGAGAATGAATTCTAACTTGCTCGAAGGCAGCAACGCCTATTTGATGGTGGGCAGCCCGGCAGACTGCGAAAAAGCTGCCATCCAGGCCGCCAGAGACGCCCTTAATGATCTTGGTGACGCCAAGCCAGTTCTGGCGCTCGTATTGGTGGACACTGCCTGGCAGATGCTTCTGCAGGCACAGCCCGAAAGGGTTATCAATGCCATCCAGGAAGTTCTGGGCATCGATGTGCCAATCGCGGGTGGCTTCACCCTGGGACAGATTCTGCCATCTGACAGCAAAATCACCCACCCGCGTTTTATGAACCAGCATATCGTTGTGGCACTTTTCAGCGAGCCAAAGACCAAATAAAAAATCCCCTGCCCAGATGAAATTTTTCTGGGCAGGGGATTTTAACGTTGACAGAATCAGGCGGGCAGATTCACGTTGGGCAGGTCTTTCATGGCATTTTCAACCGCTTCAACCGGATACTCATAATCAACCAGTTCGTTGTTAAGATAAGATTGGTAAGCCATCATATCAAAATGCCCGTGACCCGACAGATTAAAGAGAATGGTGCGTTTTTCGCCCTTCTGTTTGGCATCCAGGGCTTCGTCAATCGCCACGCGAATGGCATGCGAAGACTCAGGCGCAGGTAAAAAGCCCTCTGCACGGGTAAATTGGATGGCAGCATCGAAAGTGGTGCGCTGGGGCACGGCCACCGCCTCAATCAACCCGGCATCATATAGGGCAGACACACTGGGTGCCATGCCGTGGTATCGCAGCCCGCCAGCGTGAATGCCTGGCGGCATGAAAGTATGGCCAAGCGTATGCATCTTCACGATGGGGGCCATCTGGGCCGTATCGCCATAATCGAAAGCGAATTTGCCCTTGGTAAGCGAAGGGGTGGCCGTTGGTTCGACCGCCACCAGGCGGGCGCGTTTGCCGTTTTTGAGATTTTCGCGTAGGAACGGGTAGGCAATCCCGGCGAAATTCGAACCGCCACCCACGCAGCCAATCACTACATCCGGATATTCTCCCGCCAGATCCATCTGTTTAAGAGCTTCTTCGCCGATCACGGTCTGGTGCATCAACACATGGTTCAGAACGGAACCCAGACTGTATTTTTTGGTACCCCCGGAAGTCGCCGCGACTTCAACAGCCTCGGAGATAGCGATGCCAAGCGAACCATTATTATTGGCGTCTTTTTCGAGCAGGGAACGGCCATAATTGGTTCGGTTGGTTGGACTCGCAAAGACCTGAGCGCCGTAGGTTTCCATAAAGATGCGGCGGTAGGGTTTCTGGTTATAAGAAATCTTGACCATAAATACTTCCAGGTCAATATCGAAGAAGTTGCAAGCCATTGCTAACGAGGTGCCCCACTGTCCGGCGCCTGTTTCGGTTGTCAGGGCTTTGGTTCCCGCAGCTTTGTTGTAAAAAGCCTGGGCAATGGCGGTGTTGGGCTTGTGGCTGCCAACCGGCGATTCGCCCTCGTACTTATAATAAATATGCGCCGGGGTGCCGAGAGCTTTCTCTAACCGGACAGCCCGGATCAACGGGGTGGGGCGGTAGAGGCGGTAAATCTCGCGCACTTCTTCCGGTATCTGGATATAGCGCTCGGTGCTGATCTCTTGCATAATCAATTCCATCGGGAAGAGAACAGAAAGAAAATCGGGCGTGATGGGTTCCATCGTGCCGGGGTGCAGTACCGGCGCAGGTTTGACTGGGCTGTCGGCGTTGATGTTGTACCAGAATTTAGGCAGGTCGTTCTGACTGAGGGTGAAGCGGGTTTGCTCTAACATACGATCTCTCCTTTGACGAATAGTTAAAAAATGAGTACCGAACAGGATTTTATAATGCGCTCAGTCACAAATTGCGGTTCTTCACTTAAGCAAAAAAAGCGCAATTTGTGACCGTGAAGGGGATAGAATTATGGGACAAAGCCCTGGGTATGATCACTTCCATGTTTTTGTATTTCAGCCTGGCGCTGTGCGTAAACCTGTTCCGCCGAGAGTTGTACAGAATCATTCTGACCCTGGGCAACTTTTTCCTGGGCAGGAAATGACTCCGTGCGTTCATTCTCCGAATTTGATTTGTTTTGTAAAACCATATATTCCTCCTTCGCAAATTAGAAAAAAATTAAATAAAAAACGCGTTCGTCCGGTAAACGGGACGAACGCGAAGTCCGTGGTGCCACCCGAATTAGGCTGTTCAAATTCCCGTTGGAGAATTTATAAAAAAATCCCGCGCGGGTGCGCGGGATATGCCAGCCTCACTCTTTAGTCAACTGTTCTCAACCTGAGACCAAGTGACTCTGCCAGGTAACGGTCGCAGATTCCGGATCAGACTACTTGTCATCCTGCCAGGAAAAACCTGAAACAGAGGATTTCTTTTGCCTTCTCAACTCGGAGGTCCATTCTGCGCTGTCATATCGGGCAGGACTTACACCAATTACCGCCTGCTCTCTGAACCGCTGCACCGCGCTTACTCGTCCTCGTCAACGCTTTTAGATTATTATTGCCCGAATTATATGCAATGCATCCATTCTGTCAAGGCTTGATCTGAGAAGCCAATAGCCTGCCCTCAAACCTCCCTTCCTCCCCTTATCTCCTGTATAATTGAACTATGATTGAAATAAATATTCCCGGGCGCGCAAAACTGACGCTTGAACATCTGGTAATGGATGTAAATGGTACACTGGCATTGGATGGTATACTGATAGCCGGTGTGGCCGAACGTATCAACCGCCTGCGCAATCGATTGGATGTACATCTGCTGACAGCAGATACTCACGGCGGACAGGCGCTCATTGACCAGGCATTGGGTTTAAAAGCTGTGCGCATCCAGCCAGGAAACGAAATCGAACAAAAAGCTGCCTATGTCCAACAATTGGGCGCGGAACACGTCGTGGCGATTGGCCAAGGCGCCAACGATGCCGGGATGTTGCAAACGGCCGCGCTTGGCATTTGTGTTATGTCTATTGAAGGAATAGCGGTGGAAACCCTGCAATCTGCGCACCTGTTGCTGCCCGACACCCTGTCCGCCCTGGATTTGTTGGAAAGACCCTTGCGATTAATTGCGAGTTTGCGTAAATGATTAACCCAGAAGACGATTTTTACTATCAGGACGGCGAACTGCCGCCTGAACACCCTGAGGAACAACCAGCCTATTCCGGGGAAGAAGAGCCGGCCGACCTGTCCGCGTTGTATGAAAATGCGCCATTTATACAACCGGAGGATGACGAAATAGCATTTCAGATACCCCTGGAATACAAACCCACTTTAGAAAGAACACCAGAAGAAGCTAGCCCCGATTTCGACTTTTCGCGCATGGAAGACGATATGGCGGCTTTCCATCGCGAACTGGATGCCTTGCGATTTGCCGAGCAAATTGTGCCAGGCCCGACCCAGGCTCTCGATGAAGAACCAACTGCAGATTCCAACCCGGCCCCGCGCCGCCGCCGCAGAACCATCAATCTCGGCGAAGCTTTCATCGCCAGCAATCTGGGCGAACGCTTGCAGTCAATCACTCAGCGAACTTCGCCAAATGTCGACTTTTTTATTTTCTCCCTGTTGTGTGGGCTCATTTTGGGCATCGGATATCTGCTGGATGCACCCGCCATTCTGGTCATTGGCATCTTTATCGCGCCGCTGTTGGGCCCGCTGGTTGGGGCGGCGCTTTCTGCCATTACGGGCGATACCAGCCTCTTTCGCCTGACTTTTGGCGGTGTGCTCATCAGTCTGACTCTGGTATTCGCATTTGGCGCTCTGGCCGGTTTTGCCGCGCGCTTTTTTCCAACCCAGGTTTTCTCACAGGCCTTTTTGCACGCGCGTCTGTGGTGGCCGGAGATGTTGATGCTGGTTCTGGGCACCGCGGTGATGGTTATTTCCTTCATCCAGACCGATGAAAGACCGATTATCCCCAGCCTGATGGTGGCTTATGAAATCTTTTTGCCGGTCAGCGCAGCCGGGTTTGGTTTGGGTTCCAACATTTCGGGTCTCTGGCCTCAGGCTGGCCTGGTTTTCCTGATCCATCTGGCGTTGGTACTCATCATCACTTTGGTGATTTTCTTTTTCATGGGATTCCGCCCCCTGCAAAACAGTGGTTACGCCCTGACGGCTGGGATCGTGCTTATCGGTGTGATTATCCTGGGTGGTTTCGCTGGTTTCGGCAGCCTGGTCAATGTGCGCGGCGATCAGGCCTATGCCACGGCCCTGGCCGCGCCTATCGCCACGCAGCCTACCCCAACCATCGAAACAACTCCGTCCCAAGCAAGAACCGAGATTATTTCATCGCAAACCCCGGCACCCGTCATTGCCGTTCCAACCATACAACCCACCGGTACACTCACTCCCACTGCCAGCCTCACACCGCCGCCACCCGAGGCTACCGTCACGGGCCCGGTGATCATCCCTACGCTGGTGACGCCGGCTTCGACAAATATCACCCCGCTCGCCACACTGGTACCCACTCCGGTTTATGGCCGAGTGCAGTCAACCCAATCTGATGGAGTGCTGATACGCATTAAGCCGGGCGGGGAATCTGTTTCAACGGTTCAAAACGGATACTTGGCCCAGATCATGGGTGACAAACCGGTCGTCCTGAATGGTTTGACCTGGATCCATGTCATCATCACAACTCCGAGAGGCGATATCGATGGCTGGGTAATCCGCGACTTGATCGTAACCGCCACGCCTTCCTTCTCACCGTAACATCCCCTTTTACCCCCATTTTGTTTTTTTGGAGAATATGCATGCCTATTCATTTTGGCACTGACGGCTGGCGCGCCGTCATTTCAGATACGTTTACTTTCAGCAACCTGCGCATGGTGGCACAGGCCATCGCGGATGCGGCCGCATCCGAGCACTGGGACACTAGCTCAACCCCGAATGTGGATCCAAAAAAATTCGTGGTTGGTTTTGACACGCGTTTTCTTTCTGACCGCTATGCTGCAGATGTGGCCCGCGTGCTGACCGCCAACGGCTTTTCTGTTTTATTGTCACAATCCGATGCCCCCACACCGGCTATATCATACGCAGTCAAGTATTACAACGCCGCCGGGGGCGTCATGATCACCGCATCTCACAATGCGCCGCGCTACAATGGCGTCAAATTAAAGGCTTCCTATGGCGGGTCGGCGCTGCCAGAACAATGCCGGCGTGTGGAAGTGTATATCAACGATAACGAAGAACAGGCTCGCGGGCCAAACCTGATGGATTATAACCAGGCCAAGCAGGCAGGCTTGATCCAGAAATTTAATCCACTGCCAATTTATTTTGACCATTTACGGACTTTGATCAATACCGATATGATCGCCGAGAACCCACAACGCTTTGTGATCGACTCGATGTATGGCTCGGGGCGCGGCACCATCCGGGCTTTTCTACAGGGCTCTGGCTGCGAAATCACCGAGGTGCGGGGCGAGATGAACCCCGGTTTTGGCGGCGTTCACCCTGAGCCAATCGCCAAGAACCTGGGCGCGTTGACTGGCGCGTTGGGAGCCGGTCTGGGTTCCTTTGGCCTGGCAACTGACGGAGACGCTGACCGGATCGGCGCGATGGATGAGCGCGGACAATTTGTTGATCCGCACAAAATCATGGCTCTGGCCCTGCGCCACCTGGTGGAAGTGCGCGGTTGGACAGGTTCTGTAGTTCGCACAGTTTCTACCACGCGCATGATCGATCGCCTTGCGAAACGCTATGGGCTGAAAGTTTATGAAACCCCGGTTGGCTTCAACCACATCGCCGATTATATGATGACCGAAGATGTGTTGATAGGTGGCGAGGAATCGGGCGGAATCTCGTTCAAAGGCCATATCCCCGAAGGTGACGGCCCAATCATGGGTCTGTTGCTGGTGGAAATTATCGCCCATGCCAGAAAAACACTGGGAGAGCTGGTAAATGATCTGCTTGCGGATGTTGGCCCGGCTTTTTACGAGCGCGCCGACTTGCGCCTGAGCCGCCCGGTTGCAAAAGATGAAATGACCGCGATCCTTCTGAAAAACGCTCCGGCAGAAATTGGAGGTGTAAAATTGGCCGAGATTTCCAAGATGGACGGCGTCAAATACATCCTGGAGGATGATTCCTGGTTATTGATCCGTCCATCTGGCACAGAACCTGTTTTGCGCGTATATGCAGAAGGTCGTTCCATGCAACTGGTAAAAGACTTGCTGGAATTTGGACAAAAAGTTGCCAGCAACGTAGTTTGAGCATTTGAACCGAATAAACCTTAACTCGCTAAAAACAGAAAGCGTCCGGGCGGTGTATCGCCCGGACGCTTTCTGTTTTCATAGGTTTATTTTTACTGGCGAACCTGACGTAAGCGACGGGTCAACATAATCACTGCTATCACCAGAATGGCTGCAAAAAACAGGGAAGGCAAACCATACTGATCGCCGGCGCCGGTCTTGGCCAATTGGTCAGATCCTGGGGTGCCAGGAGTTCCGGGAGTACCGGTCTTGTTAGAAGAGCCAATTGAGCTGGACTTTCCTGGCGTACCAGGAGTGCCTGTCGTATTGGATGCAGCCAAGGCAGCCGCAGTTTGAGTGGCAAGTTGTTGCGAGAAGGCAAGCTGTGTTTGGAGCGCCTGCACCGTTGCAGTACCCGGATCAACAGATGGAGCGGGGCTGGCGGTTGCGCTGGCAAAGACCACCACAAGTGTTTCTGTGGCGGTGGGGGCAGGCGTATCACTAGGCGGAAGCGTGGCCGTAGCGGCGGCTGCCTGCTGGGTTAGCATGTCATTGGCTGCCTGTTGTGTGACTGCCGCGACGTTTGTAGCGTTCGCATTCGCGATGGCCGCATCTCTCTGCGGTTTAATCACTACAAGAAAGACTGCCATGCAAACCAGTGTCAGCAGTACAATCACACCCAGCACACCCGCAGCGATCAGGAAGTTCCGGTTATTACCACCTGCGCCGCCATTTGGAGCTCCAGGCTCGGGCGACGCGGGGGGGGCGGGAGTTCCTGGATCGGGGGGTTGGGGCTCATCATCATCAAAAACAAATGTATTGGCCATGATTCTTTTCTCCTCAAGTGGTTAATATATTTTACCCCAGCACATCCAAATTAGTTAATGGAACTACAATTTGTTCTCCGCTTTCCAATTGTACTTCAGCGGTTTTTGCTCTCAAACCATTTGACAACATGGTGAGAGTCGAACTCAATTTTATCAAGGTTCCAATGCGGGTTGGGCCAGTCAGCGACATTACTCGTACAGTTTGCTTTGGCAGGAAAGTATCCACCTCGTGCAGTTCAGGTGGCTGTTGCGTAACAGGTAGCGGAATAAAGACTTCGGGGCGGTCACCTTTCATCCTATCATAAGAAGCGGCATTCAACGTTACCTCGCGCCGGACGCTGGTGCTCAGCAGCTTAAAAGCAATGGAATTCATCGGCTTGCGCCCAAACCCTTCAATAGCCATAACAGGGAAAGATGCCTGAGCCACCAGCGGTAGTAAAGCGGGCGCCAGACTCGCCACGATTAGCCCGCGCACAGGCAAATCAATAGCGTTTTTAATGACTGCCGGGTTATCCAGAATTCCGCCCAGGATAATTGAATTGCGAATGGAGACATCCAGGCGATTGGGATCAAAGCCCTCATCTGGGCGATCTATGACGCTCATCATGACGCCGGTTTCAAGCTGGCCGTTGCCCCACAATCCCTGAATTAGACTTCCGGAAGCGCGCAGAACCACGCCTCGTTCGCCGATAATTTCAGTGACAATACCGGGCACGCCAGCCAGAAGCTCAAACAATGAAACGCCGGTTTCAAGAACCAGTTTACCACCGCCAATCACGACCACCCGGCCGCTGACCGGCGATCGGACTTCACGAGCAAACAAACCACTGGTTTCCGCGATCACCTGATCTGCGTTGACTTTTTGACCCTTTTTGAATTGGATCAACGGCATTGCCTGGCGGGACGAAACCCGCAATCCCTGGGCAACATCCAGAAGAATATGCTTGCGGCTGATAACAGTCTCAGCAAGCACGTCAGTGGCTTTCACTCTCTGCCCAATTTTAACCCGGATGCGTCCATCACTGGGGAGCATCCGGCGACGAATAACCGATGCAAGCGGTAGGATATGTGTAAAAGGCGCCAGCATTTCAGTCTCCAAGGGTGGCAATCCATTTTTGAAGTAAGGCGCGACGTTTGACCTGGTCAGGCGGTAAACGAAGCGGCCGTCCGCGCGCATCAATGACGATGCCAATCGATGAGCCATTGACATCCACTTCACCGGCCCGTCCGGGACCAAGACCTACATCGGCATTTTTCAGAGGCCGAAGTTGCAGTCGGGCTGTCTGACGGGCTCCAAGCGGTAGGATTTGCAGATTACCCATTTGGATTTCGCTGGACATCTCGGTGCCGTCATCGCGAATTAGTTTCGCGCGCACAATCGGCGTACCGTAATCAACATCGCTGACAGGTGATATCACCGTGGCAAGGTAAGTTAATGCGCCCGAATCAAGCGCCTGCACAGGCACAACGCTGTTCACCTCAGCCGCAACGCCAAGCATAGCCAGCAGGTTGTTTTGATCAATTGCAAAGGTAGTAATACCGGCGGGCTGCAAGCCATCCAACAGCAGCATCAGCTTTTGACCCGGATTGGCAGCGCCTGTAATGGCCGCCCCACTAGCCAAAATTGGCTCAAAGGAGGGCAGCAGACCGTTGGAAGAACGCAGGTTGGCTGGCAGGCGATCAATCATCCAGCGGGTCGCGAGTTGCAAATTTTGACGAACAACAGCCTGCTCAATGGCAAGTTCCACTTTTGTAGCCGGGATGAACCCCGGGAGAATTGATTTCTGGTAGAGATAAGCCAGAACGGTCTCAGGTGGGATATCCAGGCTCAACCAGCGCATGATTTCTTCCAGAGTGGTTTGCGAAAGCAAATCCCGCATCGGTTCGCCCAGACCAAGCTGCGTGAACACATTCAAGTGCAGATCACCACCAAAAGAAGCGCCCATCGAAAGATTTGAAGCGCCAATATCAATGCTCAACACGCCCTGGCCCGAGCCAAAATAGCTGGAGAGGAAACGTACCATGCGCCCCTGCGCATACGATGACGGCTCAAAAAAGCCTCCGGAAAGCATGCGAACCTCATCCAATTCAGGCATTTGCTTCTGCCGTATCGTGGATACAATCCCGGCAAGCTGGTTCTGGGCCGGGGCGAGGTCTTCGATTTCCAGCGTTGGGCGAATATTCGGGCTGATATTGACGTTTTTTAATACAGCGCGAATTTTTTCCTGCAGTTGATTGTTTCCGGCAAATAGAACGGCTGGGCGTTCCGCTTCGGGCAGCAGAAACACGCCCAAACCGATGATCTCTAGCATTTTTTCAATGAAACTGGTCGAACCGCCGTCAATGCCACCCGCAATCAGGATCAGGTCTGGCTTCAGGCGCAAAATCTCATCCACCTGCTCACTTGGGCTGCGCGAATCGTTCAATGTAAAACGATCTGCCACGCTGGCGTAGGTAGTTTGAACTAGTTTATCGATGGATTTAAGAGAAACTTCGGACAAAAGGCCCACCGTCAAGGCTTTAAGAGTCGGGCCCAGTGAAAACGAGGTCACCATACAATCCACACCCAAACCATCAGCCTGGGAAGGGATGATCAAATGACCTTCAACGTCCATCAACGATTTGCCGATAAAGTTCTGAAGATTCTCAATGGCAAGCTGAACGCCGATCATGGCATTGCTCACAGGTGCATTGGATGTGGTAGGTGACTGGCCGGTGCCAATACAGCGGTATGCACCTTCAATCACATCAAAATACGCGGCGCGCGTATTGAGCGTACCGATATCAACTGCCAGCAGGGAGTTACCTTTATTAGGTTCAGTCATAAGGGTCAAGCAATAAAAGCCAACAAATGATCTATAAACAAGATCAACGAATTGATTCTGTCAACCAGGGCAGCCAGCGCTGCAGACAGAACACCCGAAAAAATTACGCCAAGGGTGATGACAATAAAAATCTGGCCAATTAACGAAATGAAACCTATCAGCTTGCCGCGTTTTCCAGTGACTTTGTTTTTACCAAACAAGGTGAATTGAAAGTAGATCAGGGTTACGATTGTTCCGATCAATACCAATACACCTGCTGTCAGGCTGCCAGCAGCGTTCACAGGCCCGGTAGTTTTGTGCAAATCAAACATGGAACTCGCCGCCATGATTTGCGGGAAGAGCGTCCCGAGAACTGCACCGCCAATCACGGCGGCTGTTCCCACCCCGACCATGAAAGCCACCACCGGCCGGCCCATCCACTCAAATCTGGAAGAGGTTTTTCCAAACAATAATAAACTAAGGATAAGCGGAAAAATAAGCAGGAAACGATCTGGGCTCGATCCGTTGATAAGCGGCGCAAACATATTCACAACCGCCTGGAAGGCAACTAACACAATATAACCAGCCGATACGCCTGTAAAAATATGTACTGCCATCCGGAAAGCAGGATTATCTCCCACCATATAGCTTAAAATTAGCAACGTGAACAGGAAACTGAGAAAGCCTGTAATCAAATCGGTTTGAGAGATAGTGCTCAGCATTTAAACTTCATCCTGTTCCTGCCCGGCGCGGCGAGCCCGTAGACCTGCTCTCAGACTCCAAAACCCGCCGATGATGATAATCAACTCCGCGACCAGGAGCGCGGCGCTGTATGCATCCCAGTAAGTGCGCGCCTGGCCGGATTTTCCGAGGGCGCTTTCATACAATAAACCGCCTTCCATCCCGGTCACCAAGCCGCTGATCTGCCCGGATTGAAAATAGGGCTGGATCATCGGTTCAGCCTGCGCGCTGACTACCATCAACATGGGTTTGGCGCCAAGCACAGGCTGCGCCTGTTCTATCCACAAACGACCAATATCCGGGTTATCCGTTGCCACAATGACTGCGGCAAAGTTAGCCAGACTGGTTACTGAATTGATAGTGACATCCTTCAATACCGGAGTATCCCACAAATTACCGGAGCGAGTATCCTGACCCAGTGTGGTTGCAGGTTGATCGGCAAACACCTTGATGCCGCCAGCCCCGCCTGGCAGATAACCCAATTTTACATATTGCTGGCCGATTTGGTACGAGTAACTGGTGGAAAATTTTGATAGCAAGCGATCTGCCATCAAACCACCTACGGGAGAAGTTGAGACAAACGCCAGGCGGGCCTTTTTATTCATCAGGTTTTCCAGCACCGGGCCGAGTGCAGATTCCATCTCACCCGCAAAGCCCGGTTGATAATCCATAATGACCAACACCGGGGCGTTATCGGGCAAATTTCCAACAGTATTCAAGAACATCCCCACCGCTGATGTCTCTCCAGGCGTGGCCGGTGAGGGGAAAACATTTGAACCTAATCCGGCAAATATAAAGACAACCAGCAGGAGTACTGCCGCGATTGTCCAACGCACAGGTTGGATTCTGGAAACTTTCGGGCGTTTTGGCAATAATTGCGGATTTTTTTCCGAATTGATCAAATTCTCCAACAATGCGGACTGGGCATGCTGGGTTTCGTTGATCAACAATTCGTTGGCATAAGCCCTGGGGGCTTTCGCAACCGTCAATCCGGGTTGCGTTGGCAGAACACTGCGCAAACCTGCCAGCGGACCTTCATTTTCAACGTTCTGGGGCTCATCGTTGTCACTGGTCTCTTCAACTACTGATTCCATCGGACGCAAAGCCTGCACCCAAGAAGGCAGTTCAGCCGCTGGTAGGTCATTAGGGGTTGAATCTTTTTCAGATGGAGCGCTGACCGGCTGGGAAGCAGCCGGTAAAAAGTTCGAAAGCCAATCCGGAGTTTCCATCGAAAAGATGGAATCAATATTCTGATCGTTGCCAGATTCCGAGGCCAGACCGGGAACTTCCGACCGGACAGGTTGGCCGGTTCCAATCATCGATTGACCAGATTCGTTTGCTTGCTGCCGGGGTGTTTTCGGCGCAGTTGCTGCTGGAACCTGCCCCTGAACGGGCTTATTTTCTACCGCGGTTGCCTGGCTAACTCTTGCGAGCCAGTCGGGAAGTTCTCCAGTGCCACCGGGGATTGAAAAACCTTCCAAATCTTCAGGCTCGAAAGGTTGGTTTTGAGTCTGAGGCTCATTCGGTTTTAAAGCCTCATCTGGTACGCTGGGGGCACTTTTCCAGTCAGAGATGCTTTGGGGCTCAGGCTGCGCCTGGGCGGGAACAGAATCGACCGGGGTTGAAATACCCTGCAAACTGGTCAACCAGTCGGGCACCTCGTCACGAAATGACGTTTCGTGACTTTCAGGCTGGTTCTGTTTGGGATTATCGCCAAAAGACGCGTCTTGGGAATTTTGCAAGCTGGAGAGCCAGTCCGGTTGATCTGCAAATGGAGCAGGTTGGCCGCTTTCCAAAGTCTGTCCACTGACTGGCGCTTTGTAATCAAGAGCCGAACCGCCTAAATTAGCCAACCAGGCAGAATTATCGTTTTCCAGCGGTGTCACAGGTGTTTCAGCCGCTTGCGGAATATTGGCAGAACTTGTTTGATCTGGAGTGGAACTATTCAGGTTTGCGAGCCAATCTGGCTTTTCAAGTGTTGCAGCCGGGTCTCGCAAGTTTGTCATCCAATCAGGCAATTCGCCAAAAGGCGACACAGCCGGAGAACTCCCGCCTTTTGTATCAGGTTCGTAAGAAACTGGATCCGAACCCTGAAGGTTGGTGATCCAGTCGGGCGTTTCATCAAGAGCAGAAACTCCCGGGTTCGGGTTGTTACCTTCGCTTGCATCAAATACACCCGGGGTAGAACCTCGCAACCCCGACCAATCGTCAGAACCCAGCAGCGCAGATGATTGCAGGTCTTCCTTGGCGCCGGGCATACCGCCAGATTCCACCGCAGAGCTGGACAGACTTGCCAACCAGTCGGGCTCAGGCTGATTCTGTACTGTACCAGATTCAGCCTGCGAGGAACTCATCCGCGCCATCCAATCGGGTGTTTCTCCAGCAACCGGGGCAGATGATTCAGAGGTTGCAAAATTATCTTCAGCGGTAAAATCCCCGCCCAGGCTCGAGAGCCAGTCAACGGGTTCGTTGGCAGGTGCGGGAGACTGTTCAAAGACAGATGGTTCCGGCTGGGCAGGGGTTGATTGCCCGCCGAGACCTGCCAGGCTGGCCATCCAATCTGGCAGGTCAGCATATATTGCCGGGTCTATTTCTGCGTCAGGGATATCTGACCCGACGCTTCCAGAAGAATCCGGCAAATCGAAGGCTTTCAGCCAATCGGTATTGGGAGTTTGTGGCTCAGCCTGTGGCTGAGCAGCGGGCAGTTGCTCGAAAACCTTATTCTCAGCCGGTGGGGCCGCGGGTTGTTCAGGCGGTTTTTCTGTTGAGGCCGCCGGCGGCTGGGCAGGCCTAGGCATGGAGGGAGCGGCATATATTAACGGAGGATCCGGTAAAACTCCCCGCAGGTTGTTCAACCAATCAGGAGATTCATCATCTTCTTCATCACTAAGATTTGAAAGCCCAGCCAGAAAATCTGGAAAGGGTACATCTTTGGCGCCGGCAGGCTCAATGGGTTGAGCAGGCCTGGTTGTGTCCGGCGTAGCGGCTGGCTCAGCATTTGTTGACTTGCGTATATCTTTCAACCATCCGGGTAAATCCGAAGTTCCGCTTGCCGCGCTGCTCCGCTTGAGGCTTGCACCGCAATACTGACAGACTTCAACTGTATTTGGGTTCGATTTTCCACAGACTGGGCAAACCAGATCGCTCATTATTTGCCCCCGTAAGGTCTGTCAACGCCAAAGAAAATACGTAAACCGGTGGTTAATGTACCCAATGCCACACCGATCAAAATACCTCGTGCGCCACCTACAGCGAGCACATTGGTAACGAACGATCGTACCCAGGTGCTGATGATAGGCAGTTGTCCAATGTACGGCCAGCTCCCCATGCCAAGCAACACCAGGAGGGTTGTCGCCATGAACAAGATAGAAGCCAGGTCGCGGCGCACCTGCAGCAAACGCAAGCTGGCAAGTAACAGGGTCACAGATAGAACAGCCAGCAGGCTGATTTCCACAGGAACCATAATGCCGTTCAGTAATCCCGATTGCAGGGGCTGTAGAGCAGGCGAGAAGCTGGCCATGATGGTTAAAAGCATAAAAAATAAAAGGGTGAAGCTGTAGAAGGAGTCAGGTTTCCATTCACGGATTTTCTTCAAATGATTGGAAAATAGGTTCCACATGCCGATCAAAACCGCCACCCCTGCGAGAATTACCGCCCATTTGAACAGGATGATACGAAAAATGCTGATAGCCGGGATATCAATAAAGTAACCAAGTAATACAATGACCCCGACACTGATGGCGATGACAGCCTCGCCCATGGCGAATATACGTTTCACAGCAGACCTGCCAGTTTTAGCCCGGCTCCAGCCAATAAGGCCAGGATAATCAACCAGCGCAAGACATCCTGCACAATCAAACTGGCGGCATGCGCGGAGCCGGCTTGATTGTAGGCGCCGGCAGCGAACAACTCTTCACCCACCAGCATATCAGAAGATGTAACATACAGGACAGCCTGGGCGATCAGGTTGTCGCTGGCGGAAATCACCGTGACACCCTGACTACTGGCTGCTTCGGCCAAAAGCCCCACTTCCGAACCAAAATTACCGATCAAAACGCTGGAAGAAATATTTTCTTTTTGGGTGGAAGCCATAACGCCAGCCGCATACGAAAACGGAGTAAAACCGGTCAGGCGCGCGTTGGTCATGTCAAAAGGGTCTTCAGGCATCACAGCGTTATGCGCAGCGCGAAGCGTATCTTGCGCCAATAAATTGAGCACAGCGTTGCCAGTTGTGGCAATTGGCGGACGATCGCCTAGAGAAGTGATTTCACCCAGGCGGCGAAGCAGAGCCAGCCCTACCAGGGCCGAAGCTCCATCCGTACCCAGCATACTGGCATTCCCGAGCGAAAAATGGAGGCGACTGCCGTTTTCCACAAGCAGCCGGACAGAATGCTGAATGCGGGAAAAAGCAGGAATTTTGCGAAAAGTAAAAGGAGCGCGATGCTGCGCAACGGCAAAGATCGCCAGGCAGATCGCAGAAAATGCTACAAAACCCAAACCGATCAATCCAGTGAGATTCACTGCGGATTCCCTTTCAAAAAGGTAACGAAAGCCCCGGCCTCATTTTCTTGTTCGAGAAGATTGGCCAGCGCGTGCATGCTTTGACCTGTAGGAAAAGAAACAAATGGCTGACCAATATAGAGAATTTGCGCGCCCAGAAAATTCAGTGGCCCGGCAGCTTCCAAAATCCAGGCAACCAAATCAGTTAAGCCTTGTTTGCGCAACATATCAATCCAAATTGGCCAATAAGCTCGTGTAGTATTCATATTCTGTTAAAGTATAGCATAAATGTAACTGCTCGGGCTGAAAAACGGAAATGAGCCTGAAGGATTGGTGGAACATATTATTATTATGTTAACACTTTTTGCCTTCACAGCCAACTTGTCGGTTTGAGGCGAGGCTTCGTTAGGCAGTTACGTTGAATCTTTTATTCTCGGTTTTAAATG
>CAIWAX010000407.1 GCA_903910795.1 uncultured Anaerolineae bacterium | reverse complement strand
TATTAACCCATCCAGTGTGCCAAACAGGCCCTTGATCTGGTCTTCATCACACAAATCTGCTTGAAAAGGATAGACAGGTACGCCCAGTGCCCGAATCTCATCGGCGGCTGCCAGCGCCATTTCCTGCGATCGATGGTAATGCAGCATAATCCCAAATCCCTGCCTGGCTAGAGCCAGTGCAAAAACTTTCCCCAAACGGTGAGCCGCTCCAGTAACAAGCGCCAGCGGGAAAGTGCGATTCTCAGGATAAAAGTGCTGCGGAAGAAGCATGACATGATTGTAAAGCGAAATCAGGCAATTTCCAGATCAAAATAGAACACTTTGCCAAAGGGAGGTAGCTACGTCGCATACCTGCCCGGTAGCATGACGCACAAAAATAATGCGAAGCGTTTTCTCTTAACGCTTCGCATTATTCATAAAAACCTGGATGGAAATTATTTACGCATGAAATTGGAAATAAAGAACCAGATGTTGGCAGGACGTTCCGCAAGGCGTCGCATAAAATATGGATACCAGTGTGTACCGAACGGCACATACACGCGCACAGAATAGCCCTCGCGGGCCAGGTTTTCCTGAAGATCACGCCGAATTCCATAAAGCATCTGAAATTCCATGCCATTCTTCGGCAGGCCGACTTTTTCAGCATACGATTTTGCGAATAAAATGCGCTTTTCATCATGAGAAGCGATTGCAGGGATTGGTGGAATCCGTCCGTCTGAACTGAGCAGGCTTTTTTGATCCAGAGAAGCATCAATTAAGATGGAAACCAGGTTATCGTAATTCGAATCTACCTCAGCCTTTTTGGGATAGGCCACCTCTGGCGATTCCAAATAGGCACCTTTTACAAGGCGGAAAGATGTACCGACTTGCAGAAGTTTGCGAACATCGGCTTCAGCCCGGTATAGATAGGATTGTGCAGCCATCCCATAGGTGCCAACGCTAAAGCCCTTGTCCTGCATTTCGTAAAAGAAGGCAATGGTTTTATCGGTATAAGGGGTGTCTTCAATATCGATCCGAATAAAATTCCCGTATTTTTTGGCAGTTTCCAAAATCCGGATCAGGTTTGCTCTGCAAACATCATCATCCATGCCCATGCCAATTTGAGTCAATTTTATGGATACGTTGGATCGAGCGCCTGCTTTCTGGATCTCATCTAAGGTGGAAATGATGCCGTCCGCGGCGCGGTTGGCTTCCTCGGCTGTAGTAGTATGCTCGCCTAGCTGGTCGAGCGTAGCATTGATTCCTTTTTCATTCAAGGCTCTTATCACAGCGATGGCTTCTTCGATGGTAGAACCGGCTACAAAACGGGATGCGGCTCGCCATGCCAAACCCCAGCCTGTGACAAGTTTTTGCGCCCAGGCTGCTTTTGAGAGGTAAATCAGGAAAGATCGGAACATTCGCGCCTCATATTCTTATTTTTTTCAACAGGGATCATTGTGAAATTAATCTCATTCTACAACGAAAATCAGAGTAGGAAAATATGAATATGTTATACTTTTATCTATCATTATCAACAAGTTATCACTGACACCACAATCAGGTGACAAATGAACCGTTTTGCGAAATATTCGTGGTTGGTGCTTGGCTGGAACATGCTTGACATCCTGTGGGGCACCATTGTTCGCGCCACCGGCTCTGGAGCTGGCTGCGGAAACCATTGGCCGAGTTGTAATGGCGCAATCCTCCCCGACCCGCAGCATATTCAGACTTTAATCGAATTCACCCATCGCACATTAAGCGGCATTGCGCTGATCATGGTTTTTATCCTTTTAGTTTGGGGTTTGAGATCTTATCCTAAAGGCAGTCACCAAAGAATTGGATTTATTGGATCTTCGTTTCTTATTATTCTAGAAGCGCTTCTGGGTGCTGGGCTGGTACTATTTAAATTGGTGGGGACAGATACCTCGGTTTATCGGGCAGTGGCTGTCTCCCTGCATCTATTAAACACATTTATTCTGCTGGCTTTCCTTGGCTTAAATGCCTGGTGGGCCTCAGGCGGCGAACCAGTCAACTTGAATAATCGCGGCAAGCTGCTTAATGCCTTCGTAATAGGATTGGCTGGCGTAGCCATTATCGGTATGAGCGGAGCGATCACCGCGCTGGGGGATACATTATTCCCATCAACATCCCTTGCCACCACCCTGGCCGAACAATCCACCCCGGGGGCTAATTTTCTGGTTCAACTTAGAATCTACCATCCATTGATCGCCATCATTGTTGGCACATATTCAATATACCTTGCACGTTATATGTATACCCATACCAAACACAATACCGGGAAAAAAATCAGCTTGATACTGGGAATTCTCATCGCAATTCAGTGGACGGCCGGCATGACCAATATAATTCTGCTGGCGCCCGTTTGGATGCAAGTAGTGCATCTTTTCCTGGCCGATTCTGTTTGGCTTTCTTATATTCTGCTGGCTGGCTTTACCTTTTCCCAGCCAAACCTCGAGGCGATGTGAGAATTGAGAGAGATACCTCCTTTATTTTGCGATGGGTCTCGCTATTTTTTGTAGCCGCGGCAATTATCCTGACGATGGTCGCGCTATCGGCTTATTCGCGTGACCGTGGAAATTACCAGAGCGGTATGACCATCGCAGGGGTGCCTGTAGGGGGCATTGACCCACAATCGGCATCCCAACGCTTGTTACAATCTTATAACCTGCCTGTCGAAATAGAATATGGGGGCAACAAAATCCAACTTGACCCGGCCATTGCAGGTTTCTCCATCGATACCGAATCCATGCTGGCTGCAGCAGATTTGCAACGGACCGGAAATAATTTCTGGACTGGCTTCTGGGATTATTTATGGAACCGGCAAAGCCCAACCAGTGACATACCATTAATTTCAACCATCAGCGAAGACCGTTTGCGGGC
Organism: uncultured Anaerolineae bacterium; assembly: GCA_903910795.1. Lineage (GTDB taxonomy): Bacteria > Chloroflexota > Anaerolineae > Anaerolineales > Villigracilaceae > UBA5195. Next base: position 3,723 of record CAIWAX010000407.1, on the reverse strand, counting down.
ATATTTGAAAGCCGAGATAGCCCCGCGCTATGATCAACCCGCCATTCCTGCCCAACCGCAGCCGGGACAGGTAACTTTTACGCCAGGGACCAGCGGCCAGGCGCTGGATGTCGACCGGGCCGTAGTGGTCATTGAAGAAGCCTTAAAATCGCCAACCAACCGTACCGTGACATTATCTTCCCAGCGAACCAACCCCGGACGTCCTCCTTTAAAAAACCTGGAAATCCTCATCAAGCAAATCATTGACCTGACTCCATTTGATGGGGTAGCGGGTGTTTACTTACAGGATTTACAAACCGGGAGTGAGATGCACTTTGGCTATAACCAAAATAAAGATATACCCATTGAACCGGACATCGCTTTCACAGCTTCCAGCACAATAAAAATTCCAATCCTGATATCGGTTTTTAAAAATCTAGGTCCCAATTTGGATCAGGCCACCCAGGATCTAATCATGGAAATGATTACAAAATCCGAGAACCCCGCCTCGGATGCGTTGATGAGCCGCATAGACAAACTGCGTGGCCCGCTGGTTGTCTCAGAAGACATGAAGGCCCTCGGTTTGCCAAATACCTTTTTGGCAGGTTATTTTGCGGATAAGTCGCCACTGCTGCAGAAATTTGACACCCCTGCCAATAAGCGTCCTGATATCTTCACCAATCCAGATACATACAACCAGACAACAGCCTCTGACATTGGCGCGTTACTGGCTGATCTATACCAGTGTTCCCAAAATGGCGGAGGCGGACTGGTGGCCGCCTTCCCAACCAAAATGAACCAGGCGGTTTGTGTAAAAATGGTCGATTACCTGAAACGGGATCGGATCGGCGTATTGATCGAAGCTGGACTGCCCGAAGGTACTCAAATCGCGCACAAACACGGCTGGATCAGCGGTCCAAGCGGTATCATCCAAAATATCTCGGATGCCGCGATTGTATATACTCCTGGTGGAAACTATGTTTTGACCATATATATATATCACCCCGTTCAAGCAGTTTGGGAACCTATATCCGGCATGTTCGCTAAGATTTCTGAAGCAGTCTATAATTATTACAACATTTCAAAATAGCTGCAATTCCCTGCAAACTCCTGGTGATTACGAACAGAATCATATGGCATTTATGGGAAAACATGCAATCCACCCCGTATTAGATTTAAAACCATCCTGAGCGCATGCAAAGAGTATAATTCTATTAATGAGCCTCACCCTTCCGCTTTACCGTTTGCAACAAATCGACACTCGCCTAAAACAGATCAACAGCCGACTGTCAGTCATTCAGGCCACCCTTGAAAATAATTCCGAACTCAAAGCAGCGGCGATAAGACTCGAAGAGGCCAGATCTGCCAGCCACCGGGCTCAAGTTTCGCTAAAAAGTGCGGAATATGAATCAGCGAACCAGCGCATTAAGCTGGAACTAGCAGATGCATCTCTTTACAGCGGGCGAATACACAACCCTAAAGAACTTCAAGATTTACAAAAAGATATAGCCTCCATTAAACGGAATCTTAATACACTTGAAGATCAGCAGTTGGAATTCATGATTTCGGTTGAAACTGCCCTGATGGAAGTGGAGAAAGCACAGCAAGCTTTCGATATTACACAGGGTAAGGTCATTGGCGAAAACGCCAGCCTGAACGCCGAACTATTGAGTTTACAAAAAGATCAAGAGAGTTTCAATGCCCAGCGCCTGGCAGTCTTACCTGCGATCGATCCTTCATCTCTAGTGCTTTATGACTCATTAAGGCAAAAACGCTCCGGCCTGGCTGTTTCAATGGTTTCCGAAAACGCCTGCAACACCTGTGGGGCTTCTCTTACCCCGGGTTTGGCTCAATCTGTACGGAATTCAAATTCTCTAGTCTTCTGCCCGATGTGCGGCAGGATTTTATATTCAAATTAATCTTCAAATTCTGGAAACGATCGTTTTCTTATGACCTTCCGTTTCGACCTTATCTCTTTTTTGCTCGGCATGGTGATAGCCACCATTGTCTGGTGGGCTATATCGCTGCTGCGCCCCATTGTCGAACGATGGTTTGATAACCTGCGTGTACAACGCGCGAAAAATGAACAAAAACGCAGATCCGGGTTGGAAGGTGATTATCTACAGGCTGTTTTCAAACAATCCCAGGGAATCCATCTGGCTGCCTCGCTTTTCCCGCTGGATGAAATCGCTGAAATTCCGCGCCTGCTCGCACCGCCTATTATTTTCGAACCAAACACCCCGCATAAGCACCTTGATATTGTAGAACAAACCCTGCCTTATCTACCAGATTATCCAGAGCTGGGCGCTTTTTACAATGCGCCTTCTTTGACCCCGCTCCAGGCAATATCAGGGGGCATGCATCTGGCAATCATCGGCCAGGCTGGATCTGGGAAAACCACTGCCCTGGCTTATGTGGCAGCTCAATTATCCAGATCAGAAACGGGCTCAAACGAATCCCCAGAATATATTCCATTTTTAATCCATGCTGCCGATCTTGGGCTTGTCCTGACCGGAAATAACCCCAGGGATGTGCTGTCCCCGATCGTTGAAAAAATCGCGTCTCTGGTGAAAATACCAGAAGCAGCCCGTATCCGTAAGTTTGCGGAATTTAATTTCGGTAACGGCCAGGCTTTGCTGCTTCTGGATGGCGTGGATGAACTCCCACAGGCTGGGGTGCAAGAAGTAAGTGCTTATTTAAAGATGCTGCTTCAGCAATATCCAAAATCACATATTATTTTGGCTGCCACCCCCGAATATGTAGATGGGTTAACCGCAATTGGGTTTGCCCCCATGGCGATCATGCCCTGGAATGTCCAACAACAGACCCATTTTATAAAGACATGGGGTGAACTTTGGAATAAATATTTAGGTAGGGAATCCTGGGCGCAGCAACTGGGTACACATGTTGACAGTTTATTACTAAACCGTTGGCTGGAGGTTGATAATTTTGCGCTGACGCCGCTTGAGTTCACATTAAAAGTCTGGGGGGCTTACGCTGGCGATATTCGTTCCGGAAATCCAATCGACACAATCGAGGCGCATATTAAGCGCCAAACACCAGCCAGTGTTTCGTTAGAATTGATCTCCGCTCTCGCACTCCAGGCTGTAACAAACGAAATGTCCATCTTTGATGGACGCCAGGCAACTGAGTGGGTGAAAACATCGGGTCTGGAGATGGGTACGGGAATTAATGCTGAATTGGCAAATCCATTCTCCTCTACGCTTCGTTCGGAGGATGCGAGCGCCACATCGGATGAAACAACAAATACCGATGCAAAACCCTCAGCAGTCAAAACCTCTGGACAGACACAACAGCTATCGAATATCAGCATCATCTCCGAATTGACCATCTCGGGCATGTTAAGTTCGCATAATGGCAATCGCCTGCGGTTTTCTCACCCGCTTTTACTTGGGTACCTTGCCGGAAAAAGTTTAAGCAGAAAACCTACTCAAAGTATGGCGCTGCTGAACCAAAAAGATTGGCTCGGGCAAACTATAGCACTCCGCTTCCTGGCAGTTTTTGGCGACGTTACTGAAATTGTCGCTAAACTATTGACGAGTGAAGATCCGATCTTAATGCGTCCGCTTCTGACAGCCGGGCGGCTGTTGCGTGATACAAATCAACCCCGCAACAACGCCTGGCGAACAACTGTCATCTCCGAGTTGGTTAAAATTTTAAATTATGAAGATCACCCGGTAGGACTGCGCGGACAGGCCATGATGGCGCTTGCTCTCAGTTGCG
>CAIWAX010000406.1 GCA_903910795.1 uncultured Anaerolineae bacterium | reverse complement strand
GTAACTACTCAGGAGGGCGCAACCAGTGGAGGTCGCCGATATGGCACGGATGTCCAAACGGTCGGCAATTGAGCGCACGAATCCGAATATAATCGAACGGAATCCGTTGAAGTTGTGAAGATATCGGGCGTTAGGTGTGGGGGAGGGACCTACCCTGTTGAAGGTGCTTCCGGAATGAAAGGATTCCCGCGCATGGCCGCCTTGAGTTCCTCAAAAATTGACCGGCCCTGCTTGCGTACGGTGGATATATAACTGCGAATCCTGGCAAAACGTTCCGCGCCTTCGAGAGTTCTGAAACAACCAGAGACTTTCTGTTTCACTTTCATCATGCGGCCGTCTTGCTCAGACTGATTGTTGGTGAAGGGGATTCTGAAATCGTGGAGAAACGCCAGCACCGACTGTTCATGAAGAACCAGGCGATCCAGCAAATTCTGAGTCTTGGTCTGTTTTTTGCGGCCCCGTTTTTTCGGAGCATCAGGTTCCGGGATCAGGGGAGGATTAGCCTTCTGTCCTTCGCCCAAGATCTCTTGGTACTTCTGATGCCATTCCAACAGGCACTCCTCGGGGAAGCACGCCGCTACCTGCATCTGCTCATTGCGTTTATGGTTCATGTCGATGAGGAGATCGAACAGCACTTTAGCCCAGGCCTGATGGTTTACTTCGTGGGCGAAAACCAGCTCCCTGAGGATGTGGGCATTGCACAGCGCATGCAGGCAGCAGGTGAGTTTGAAATAAGTGTCCCAGCAATCATGAACGAGACGGCCCTGGTAGAATTCCAGAATGGCAAAGTAATCCAGTGCTTCCTTGCCGCGTTTTTTGTGAACACCATACCAGGTTCGAGTCGGGGTGGAGAGGAGATGGAGCCAGTAGAGCTCCGCGAGTACCCGTAATCCTGTTTCATCAGCGCCGACTACTGGTTCCATCAGGATCTGTTCTTTGATCGCCACCTCGAAGGGAACCAGCTCTTGATCGAGGGCCTTGATAGCGCTAATAATTGTCTCTTCGCTGACATGTTGTCCGTAAAGATCGAAACTCATCTGGTCGATTCTGTTCAGAGGAAGGTGCTGCTGGTTGTACAGATAGACCAGCCACGCAGAGTAGTCCGGCCCGTATTGGACATGGGCGGTAACACCGACCGGCCACGGGGCTTGGACTAACTTGCCGGAAACCGGGCAGCGCTTGGTTTCAACCCTGTGTTCAGTTACTTCGAGTTTTTGTGTTGGCAGGTCAAACACCTGTCTCGCTTCATGATTTTGCTCAAGGGCTGGGAGTGCCCTGAGATCGCTGCCGCATCCGCAAGGGCAGATTACAAGAGGGTGGGTTACGGTCTTGTCAGGTTTCTCGACCTGTTTGAGTGTGGTTCCAGGATGTCCCGGTTGACCGCCTGATTTTTTACCGGATTTGATGCGCAAGCTTTTGGGGGCGGGTTTGGCATAGCCCTCGCTACTGGGAGGTTTACTGCTGTTGCGACTGTTGAGAGCGGCACTGTCCTCAAGAGTCTTATTCCTTTCTTGAATAAAAAGGACGTAAGCGACCAGTCCGTCAGGATCCTGGTGGATCATGTGGTATATTTCGGCACTGGTCTTCATCATGGGAGTGGCACTCCATGAAGAGAAGGGTTAAAGGGAGAATAAGTGATGTTTTTGCTGGCCAGAATCATGTTGAATTTGCCACAAGATAAATGGAATTATTGAGAATAGGGTGTGAACCTTAGCCAACCTGTATCCGCTTGAGAGCCTACTCTATAGGAAAGAGAGCAAAATGTCCCGCTTTTTTTTACTACCCTTGCTTTTTCTGCCGTGGACGAGAGATTGTTCAGAAGATGTGGTAGGGGCGGTTAAAAGTGCGAGGTGTTTTTTGTTCGCGACGGAACTCAGACAGAATTAGCATCAGGGGGGTGGTGAGTAGTTACAACAAAGGTAAACTCAGAAGAGGAGGCAGTATGTTGCGACGAACGGCGACAGCGGTATGTTCATTGGCATTGATCTTGACGGTCGGCTGGACCCCGGCGGGGGCATCCGTGTTGCAGAACATTGGGCATGTAGATTACTACAAGAATGCCGTGAAGGTGGGCACGTACAATCTGATCTACGACCCAGAGGCGCCAAATATTGTGAACGGT
>CAIWAX010000405.1 GCA_903910795.1 uncultured Anaerolineae bacterium | reverse complement strand
TTTCACCTCGCACACCTGCACTTGCGTTCCGGTGCGATTTGCCGATTTGCTAAGCAAATCGCAAATCGTGTGTTCTTGGCGAGGGTCGGGGGTTCTTTCACCTCGCGCGTTCTTCGCGAGGATGGGTTTCTGCCAAAAAGCGCCCACCTCGTGAGCAGTATCGAAAATTGTTAGGTTTTGAGGAGCAAGAATGACGGTTTGTAGCTTCCGAACAGCTTTCCTGGTTTGTTCTTATGACTGAGCCTGTGGCTGCGGTGATATTGGCGGCCGGGCTTTCCCGCCGGATGGGGAAACCCAAAATGTCTCTGCCGTGGGGCCGGACAACGGTTCTGGGACAGGTCATTGACGTTTTTACGCAGGCTGGTGTGCAAGAAATAGTGATTGTGTCTGGCGGTGCCAGGCAATCGATCGAGGAAGAATTGGCCCGCTCTGTACACCCCATACCTGTTCACAGTGTCTATAACCCGGATTATGAAACCGGTGAAATGCTTTCATCCATTCAATGCGGTTTGCAAAGCCTGGGCGCGCTGCTGGAAGCTGCCTTAATTGGACTTGGCGACCAACCCCAAATCAGCCTGACCGCCATCCAGGCGGTGCTCAGTGACCAACCGAATTATCGCGATAAAATTATCGTTCCCAGCTACAACATGCATCGCGGTCATCCCTGGCTGGTTGGAAGTCAATACTGGCAGCAGGTATTGGAATTGAAATCCCCCTTGACTACCCGCGATTTTCTGCGTGAGCATGCCAATCAGATTCAATATGTTGCCACCGACTTAACAGTTTTGAAAGATTTGGATACTCCCGAGGATTATGAGCGCGAAAGGCCTTGAAATCCATGTGTATGTGTGCTATTGTAGATATGGAAATGAATTCACATTTCCTGGAGGCCAGAATGACAGACTGGTATAGCATGGTCGAAAGCATTCACGCCGCTATGCAGGCGGTGGAAAAGGCCCACGAGGCTACCGAAACGCTGCGTGAAAAGAAGGATCGTGAGGCAATGGAACAGTTTCAGGTTCAAATGCGAGAATTGAGCAAACACCTGGAACAGATGCAAACGATTCTTGCTCATGAAGATACTTACACGCTCGATGAGTTGGCAGGAGCACTGGGCGAGACCCTGGGTACAGGTCCATCCTATCATCGTATTCCACATTATGAAGTGAAACACAAATAAGCCAAAATCACCCGTGGTTTTCAGCGGGTTGGCCTTGTTTTTTTATTCGAACAAACCCTGAAGCACGGCATGCGCCGTGCTTCTTTATTTAAGAAAGATTTCAAACTATGATAAACTACGCCACACTGGAGATAAAAATGCGCTATTTTGTGATTGTTAATCCGATTTGCGGCCGTGGTTATGGGGAAAAGTCAATTCCTTTTCTTGAAGAGCATCTGCATTCAGCCAATGTCGATTTTACGCTTGTAAGAACAGAAAGGGTCTGGCATGCTGTTGAATTGGCTGAAAAAGCAGCCCGCGAGGGCTATGATGTGGTCGTATGCGCCAGCGGCGATGGCACTGTCAATGAGGCTTTGAATGGCTTAATGAAGGCTCGCAAAGATGGTTTTGATAAAACCGCTTTAGGCGTGATTTCCATTGGGACGGGAAATGATTTTTCCAGTGGCATGGGCATCCCAACTGATCTAGAACACAGCCTGGCAGCACTATTGAGCAATCAGCGGAAAAAGATCGACCTTGGCTTTGTCAAAGGCGGAGATTTTCCTGAGGGACGTTATTTTGGGAATGGGATTGGCATTGGGTTTGACGCTGCAGTTGGCACAGCCGCATCCAAGGTGCGTTGGACACGCGGACTGCCCGCCTATCTGATTGGCGTGATCGCGACTGTCTTTTTATATTACACCCCGCCAAAGGTGAGCATCATGGTGGATGATGAGGAAATTATTCAACGTTCGTTAATGATCTCCGTGATGAATGGCAAGCGCATGGGCGGTGGCTTTCAGATGGCGCCTACCAGCCGGGTGGATGATGGCGTTTTTGATCTTTGCATTTGTGAAACAGCCTCCAAAATGCGTATTTTTGGCCTGATCCCTTATTTTTTGAAAGGCACCCAGGCAGGTCAGCCGGAAATCAAGATGCGCCAGGCCAAAAAAGTTGTTGTCAATGTACTGGATGGTGATTTTCCTGCACATGCGGATGGTGAGATGTTGTGTTATAACGGCTCCCATCTCGAAATGCAGCTTCTCCCCTCCGCGCTCGAAATTATTACGGGCTAAAAACTCATAAAATCTGCCAAAGGCCCCTTAATGAATATCATGAAGTGGATTGTGACATACGGTTGTAAATTTGGCCTGGATATTGTTTACCATGTTGATGACCGCGAAATAAAAAAGGTACTGTTCGAGGGGCCTTTAATTGCATACATGAATCACACTGGCATGGTTGAAGCGCCCCTCATGTACTGTCACCTGAAGCCACGCAAGAAGGTGACGGCCCTGGGCAAGATTGAAACTTGGGATAACTGGTTTTTGAACTGGGTTTTCACCCTTTGGGAAATTATCCCCATCCATCGCGGTGAAGCGGATATGCAGGCGATGCACAAAGCCCTGGAAATGTTGGAACAGGGCTATATTTTGGGAATTTCTCCCGAAGGTACGCGCAGCCGGGAAGGCAAGTTGCTGCGCGCGCACGGCGGCATTGCCATGCTAGCCTTGCACAGCCAGGCGCCGCTGCAGCCGGTTGCGCATTGGGGGGGCGAAAAATTTGGCAATAACATCAAGCGCCTTAAGCGAACTGATTTTAATGTTCGCGTTGGGCCCGTTTTTTATCTGGATGCGCACGGCGAGCGGGTCACGAAAGTTGTTCGCCAGCAGATGGCAGATGAGATGATGTATCAGCTCGCCAGGATGCTGCCGGAATCTTACCGTGGTGAGTATGCTGATTTGGAAAATGCCACCACAACCTATTTACGCTTTGCTTCATAACGGCATTGCCAGGCTTAGGGTTTTCAACAAAAAAAGGACCGCCAATCAAGGCGGTCCTTTTTTGTTGGTTATTTATAAACTTTTTGCGCGCTTACTTGTTCAGACTCATGACGTATGCAATCACATCCGCGATTTGTTGCGGCGCCAGGGTACCCTGATCTCCCCAGGCTGGCATCTTCATCGCGGGCGAGGTTCCTTCGGGTGTTGAGCCGTGTTCAAGGAACAGGTCTACGTTGAAGGCAAAAATGAACGGGTTGGCATTCTTGATCGAAGGATCAATTGGGTTCAATGTCGGAACCGACCCATCTGTTGAACCCGGATTTGCTTCTCCGGCAGCGCCCTTGGGACCATGGCAGCTTGCGCAATTTTGTGCAAAGATCTGCTCGCCAGATTTGATATCACCTGGTAGGGTCACAGCCACACCGGCTCCGCCCTGGTTGGAGGGACGGGCGATATCGAGGTTCGTATTTTCGGTCGCAGTCGTATTTTGTTTGATCACGAACGCGATTACATCAGCGATTTGTTTTTGCGTGAGTGATTTTGTATCGCCCCAGGCCGGCATTACCTTTTGTGGGTTATCACCTTCAGGTTTTGACCCGTGCTGGATAAACAAGTCTATGTTGGTTGCGAAAACTTTGAGATCTTTGTCCACCAGGGTTGGGTCGATCGGGTTAAGAGGCGGAACTGTGCCATCAGTCGATCCGACATTGGGGACGCTGCCCTTGCCTTCTTCGCCATGACAGGCCACGCAGTTTGCATTGAAGGCCAGGCCGCCCGCAACCGGGTCGCCCACCATGTTAACTGCATCACCTGGCCCGCCCGGGTTGGAGGGTCGGGCGATACCTGCTGCTCCGGCGGCGGCCGTGGGTGTGGCCATGCCCATCGCCATTTCGGTGGGTGTGGTCATGTCCATCGTCATTCCGGTGGGAGTGGCCTCGGGCGTTGTGGCCGTGCTTGCAGTGGCAGACGGGGTGGGGCCGGAGGTGGAAGCGCTTCCGGCAGGAACGCCAACGCTCAAAACCGGGCCTTCCGCTGGGACAGTTGAAGGGCGACCAAGCGGCATGGGCGGGCGTCCGATCGTGGTTTTTCCATCGGGCGCGTAGAGCATATTATGCAAGAGCGCATCCTTCCAACTGCCGCCAGCCAGAATGTCATTGCCTTTTGCCGCGCCGTTGACGCGGTTGGAGCCGGCCAAAATGCCCGCGTAGCTGCTCAGATCCATGTTTTTCGTGGCCTTGGCAACATCGGCGTAATGGCAGGTGGTGCAGGCTGGCGCGCCGTCATACCACAAGTTTGGTGTCACAAACAGCTTTTGCACATCATCCTTAAATGTGGCGGTGCAGTTCGTTCCCTTAAGATCGGTGAAGGTGAAGGGATCCGATTCTTTGTAACCGGCTGATACCCAGGCGCCGATCAGATTCAAGGCAGCGATATGACATTTGGGAGCGGAAGCCGCTGCCTGCACGCCAACTTTTGGCGCAGGCATGGTTGCTGCGACCAGGGTCGGGATGGAGGTTCTTTGTGGCTGCGGGATTCCTTCGCAGGAATTGGTGGTGCCGCACCCAAAAAAGTATAGACTGAAAACCCACACCACAAGCATGGTAGGGAGGCCGGCCAGAACTATGAATATTATTTTCCTGGTGCTATCGTTCATGGTTACCTCGTTAGGGTTTGGGCGTGGCCGATGGCGTGGCCGTTGCCTTGAGGGTGCGGAGGTAATTCACCACATCCCAACGGTCACGGACGGTCAGATTTTCGTTCAACGCGGGCATGTGAATCTGTCCGCCGGTGCCTTGAATGCCATTTGAAATGGTCAGGAATAACGCGCCATCCGGTTTATTTTGCACCGTGTCAGAAGTTAGGTTGGCGGGTTGAAACATCAAAGCGCCACCAACGATGCCATTCCCATCGGCTTTGGAACCATGACATTGAATGCAGGTAACGCTGTAAAGAACGCGTCCGCGTTCAACAGACGCGGCATCAGATGGAACCGGGTTGCTGGGCGCGCCCTGTCCGGAGATATACGCCGCGCCTTCCACCGGGATGGATTTGGCGGCCACCGGCAGCGGGTGGTTCATTGGCTTGAAGGATGGCTGGATCTCCATGAAGCTGATGTAGTCAATTTTGATGATATCCATTGAGAAGAGCATCAAAACGCCCAGCAGCAGGGCTGCCACGGCAATCACAAGCATTAGTCTTTGATAGAAGCTCATAACGTTTGTGCCTCCGCGTGTTTGACCGATTCCGCGCCAAGTCTGGTCATTTCGGCTTCGATCTGGCTTTCTTCCTCAGGCAAGCATTCGATCAAAAGAGCGATTTTGCCGTCGCTAATTTCTGGAACATATTCTTTGGGTTCGTATGACGGGAAACGGCTGTCCAGGAATACACCCAAAAAGGTGCTGATTAACATTCCCAGCATGGTCATTTCAAAGAGCACAACCACGGTGGGTGGGCCGGGGATGATGGCCTGTCCGCCCACATTTAATGGATAGGATGAAGGCGCCCAGAAAGCCAGGAACATGCCCAGCAACATACCCGCCACTGCGCCGCCAGCCGAAAGCCGGGGGACATTACTGGTTTGTTTGGGCCGGCCCAGCATGGCTTCCGTAACCGGGATGCCGGATATAACATTGACATGATCATCTCTCACGCCAATGTCACGCAATTTTTGAACTGCCTGTGCAGCCGGGTCAATATCTGGAAACAGGGCCAGAAGCATGGTTTTTTCAGTCATTCTAATCTCCTCTTTCCATTACTCCAGGTCACTGACTGTCACAACATGCTCTTTACCAAACTTGCGCAGGCTGTGGGCCATTTGGCCTTCCTGAACTTCCCAGACGGGCACGAGTGGAATAATGCGGGATGCCAGCATGTACAGCAGGATGAACAGGGCCAGGGTGCCAATACTAAGCTGTACTTCCACACCCGGTTTGTAAAGCTGATAGGTGAAAGGGAAACGGTTAATGCTAAGGGATGTCGGGATAATGATATAACGTTCAAACCACATGGCTATATTAATAAGGAAACCTACCGTGAACAAGATCACAGGATTACGCCTCCAGTTCTTGTTCCAGAGAATCAGCCAGGGGAGCGCTACGTTAAGGATCAACATGCTCATCCACATCCAACCCAGCGGACCTTCTTCGTGGAATTTTAATAAAACTTTTGTCCACGAATCGCCGCCGTACCACTGCACCATGTAATCATTGAAAAAGAAATAAGCCCAGGCCATGGAAATAATCAGCATCAGTTTTCCAATGGCATCCAGATGTTCGGGCCGGATGAAATATTTCATATTCTTCATGTTGCCTCGGATCACGATCAAAACCATTGCGACCGCCGAGAGGCCGGATTGCAGCGCACCCACAACGAAGTAGGGGCCAAAGATGGTCGAATTCCAACCAGGCCGCATGGCGGCTGCAAAGTCCCACGAAACGATGGTGTGTACCGAGAACATGACCGGCAAAATGGCGAAGGCGAAAAGGTTCATGGCGAAGCGCAGGTGAGTCCATTCACTCTCTGTGCCTCGGAAACCGAGCGCCAGAATACGGTAAAGTACTTTGCGCCAACCGGTGGAACGATCGCGCGCCATAGCCAGATCTGGGATCAACGGCAGGAACAGATACATGGTGCTGGACATCAGGTAAGTGTTGATAGCCAGAAAGTCCCAGGAGAGCGGGGAGTGGAAGTTCGGCCACAATCCGCGTTCATTTGGATAGGGGAAGAGCCAGAAAGCCAGCCAGACGCGGCCCATGTGCATAAAAATGCTCAGGCCGGCCTGTACCAGGCCAAAGGTGGTCATCAATTCAGCGGCGCGGGTAAACGGGCGCCGGAATTCGGCCTTGAAAACACGCAAGAGCGCAGATACAAAAGTTCCGGCGTGGCTGATGCCGATCCAAAAAACGGTATTTACCAGGAAAATTCCCCAGTAAATGGGCCGGTTGATGCCAGCCACTACCATGCCTTCAGAGATCATCAGGCCCCAGTAATAGCCCAGGCAAATGACCACGATGACAGCCAGGATGGAAGCGATCACCCAGAATTTCCAACCGGTCGCATGCATCGAATCCATCACCATCGCGTTCATTTCACCGCGCGGGCGCGGGTCGAGCATCAGATGCTCTTCGCGCAGATGAGCTTCGTGATCGTGTTCTGCGGAATTCGAATGAGGTTGCGCGTGCGGCGCGGCATTAGCCAGTACGGCCATAAGTCTTCTCCTCTTTCAGGTATGTAATCCGTGGCAGGGTGCCAAGGCTGTCCAAAAGTTTGAAACCGCGGCCGTTTTTGGCCATAACGCTGATTTTGCTGGCGGGGTCATCAATCCGGCCAAAAACGATGGCATCCGCCGGGCAGGCCTGGGCGCAGGCTGGTACAACTTCGCCATCGCGAATGTCCCGGCCTTCAGATTTAGCCAGATCTTCACCTTTATGGATGCGCTGGATGCAGAAAGTGCATTTTTCCATGATGCCGCGCCGCCGGACGGTCACATCCGGATTAAATTGGTTGGAAAGTGGATCCGGGCGGTCATAATCGCGCATGTTGAATACGCGGGTAACGTATGGGCAGTTGTTGGCGCAATAACGGGTGCCAACGCAGCGGTTATATACCTGTAAATTTAATTCTTCGGATTGGCTGTGAACAGAAGCAAAGACCGGGCAGACTGGTTCGCAGGGTGCGTTACCGCACTGCTGGCACATGATTGGTTCGAAGCTTGTCGCGTTCACATCCGGATATTCGCCCTGCCAGGTATGTTCAATGCGTATCCAATGCAGGGAGCGGCCGTACCCCGCATCCTTTTCTTCGACAAAGGGGATGTTATTTTCCATCGCGCAGGCAGCCACACAGGCCTGGCAGCCCGTGCACATATCCATATCGATGGACATGCCCCAAATTCCGGTTGTTGCTTCCCAATCGGCTTTCACTTCTGGGATGTTATGATTCGCCATGATTTCTGTCTCCTTATACCGCTATTGCTTCGGCTCAGACTGTGCAAGCCTGGTGTACCCTTCCAGGCGGGAAAGAGGGTTGGTCTTGCCAGTCTTGCTAATTTTGACTTTCACACCCGCGAAAGTCAAATCTCCGGCACCATTAAAAGTTTTCCCAAATAAATTAGCTGGATTCACTCCGCGATTTTCAGCGTAACGCCCATACGCGGTGTGACCCTGTCCAAAAGGAATTGCGACTACATCCGGCCTGATCGCCGGATAGGTCAATACTGTTACTTCAAGCTCACCAAATGGAGAGGTCACTTTGACAACTTCATCATTTACCAGTCCAAGTTCTTCGGCTGTTTTGGGGTTTATTTCGAGCCACGAATTCCACATGACCGTGGTGGTTGGGTCAGGTGTTTCCTGCAACCAGGGTTTGTTGGCGCCAGCTTCGGCTAATATGGGCGAAACATACGGCAAAAGGATAAATTCGCCGTCACCTTCAAATTGAGCGGGCGATGCCTTGAGGGCTCGGTCAAGCGCGCCGGCAGCGGTTGGGGTGCCCAGGCTGGCGCTGTTTTGCCACCAGCCGCCGTATTGTTGGAATTGCGCCCAGAAGGTGGGCATATCGGCGGCTGAGAAGAAGCCGTCCTTCGCATCCACCAGGGCTGTCAGTTTGCTCTGAATGTATTCAACCTCATCCTTAAAGGATAGGGCTGCCTTGCCGCCCGCCTGGACACCGGCTGCCAATAAAACATCGGCTGTGGCGCGCGTGTTGTAATAAGGCGCCACCACGGGCTGTGCGCCGGAGAGCATGGATTGGCCTGAGCCGGTTGGCACGCGCTGGTAGCCGAAAGATTCCAACCCGCTGTGATCCGGGAAAACATAATGAGCCGCCACGGCGGTCTCATCCGGGAAGGACGAAAAAGAAATCACGGTCGAGACATTCTTGAGCGCGTTTTCAAATCCCAACGAGTGCGGGAGTTCAAAAACCGGGTTTACACCGTGGATAAACAGGGTCTTGATCTTCCCGGCATTCATTTTTTCGACCAAAGCGGTCATTTCCTTGGCCGTTGCGCCGCGTTGGTAATCATTCCCGAGTGGAGAGGCCGGGGTCAGGAAGACACCACCGGGTTTACCGAGGTTGTCCACTACGGTATTCAACATCAGGACAGCCTGGGCAGTCTCCAGCCCGTTATCCAGGCCAAGAGCGGCGCCAGGCGGAATGGCTAATGGGCTTTTTGCGGACCCGAAAATATCTGCCAGCCGTTTAAGCGTTTCAAAAGAAACGCCGGATAGCGCCGTTACCCTGGCGTACTCAATATTGGAAAAAGCCGCCGGGGCCGTCCCGGCTTTGTTTTCTGCGATGAGCTTACCCAGGGCCGCCGCAACCATTCCCTCTGTGCCAGGCGCGGTCGGGATCCATTCATCTGCTTTCATGGCTGTTTGCGACATGCGGGCTTCAAAATGAACAAGATAACCGCGCCGGTTGGTGCCCTGGCGCATTTTCGCAAAACCGCGGGTATACGCAACCGGCGAGAGCCAGGTCTCAAGGAAATTCGCGCCAAAAGAAAAGGCTACATCTGCGTTCGCCAGGTCGAAGAATAACAGATCAGGTTTCCCGAACACGCTGCGAGCGGCTTCACCCAGGGTTGCGCGCGCTTCAAAGAGACCCAGGGCGCTATACCGCACGGGCTCTGGGGCGCCCAGGGATTTGCACAAATCCGCAACCAGGTCAAACAGATGATCCGGGGCCAATCCCATCAGGAATGCGATCCCATCCGGATTCCCTTTGAGAGCATCCGCTACCTGGTTGATGGCAGCGTTCCAATCAAGGTTGGAAAAACTTTTGTCGCCCGGAGAGTGTTTGCCGGGATTCTGAATGCGATCCGGGTTATACAGGCCGTGTAAAGTGGACTGTCCGCGGGCACAGGTTTTGCCAAGATTGACCGGGTTGTATTTATTGCCTTCGGCCTTGAGTGCGCGTCCTTGCATGGTGCGGACAACCAGACCACAACCGGCCGCGCATTCACGGCAGGTTGTGGCGTAATATGTACTCTGGCCGTTGTAGTTGTACTCCGGCATTTTTATATATGGTTCGCGTGTTGTGTAACGCGAGGCAGGGCCGCAGCCTGTCAAAATTGTTGTAATTGCTGCGCCTGTACCCGCAATCTTGAGAAAATCGCGCCGGGAAATTTTTTCAGTCATTGATCATCTTTCCTTATTTATCGCACTACTCTATTCTGCTGATGGCCTTACCTGGAATGGAAGGTACCCATAAGTTCAGTATAGAGATCCGATGGATGGTCTAATAATGGCAGGTACCGCAATCAAGCAGTTTTGCGCGCTTAACTGGGTCGGTTTCAGTTTTGGCTTTATGACAATTGATGCACCAGCCCATATTCACAGTTTGTTCAATGGTAGCGACCGTCTTTTTGCTCATATCACCGTGACAGTTTTCACAGTTCAAACCTGCCGCGATATGCGGGCGGTGGTTGAAGTGCACGAAATCTGGCACCTGGTAAACAGGCACCCAATCAATTGGTTTATTTGTTTGAACGTAAGTAGCCAGTTTTTGCAATTCAGGAGGCCATTGAGCGACAGGCAGCGGGGGCTGGAAGTATTTCTTTAGCTGTCCATGGCAGGCCCAACATTTTTGTTCGGTTGGCAAACCAGCCGAGGCCTGGCGCAAAGCGCCAGGGTGACAATAAAGACAGGGGATTTCCAAACCCACATGAATTTTATGAGGAAATTGGATGGGTTGGGGAGGTGGTACCTGGGTTTGATAAAGCCCCCAGATGCCCGCGCTTACCACCACCAGGAATACCACCAACATTCCAATTTGCACTCCCGGGTTTTTTATTAAATTCAACAACTTCGGCATAGTCTCTCCTGCGGCATTAAGGCTGCTTTGAAGGGTAATTAAAATGGTCAATCAATCACAGCGGGTAATGGAAAGTACCCATAAG
>CAIWAX010000404.1 GCA_903910795.1 uncultured Anaerolineae bacterium | reverse complement strand
TCCCTGGGAATTTCGGACAGCATCTGGAACAAGAGTTTATCCAGATGCGCGGGGATGTCCTTCCGCAGGCTGGCGGCGTGTGTGCCGGGCTTGAGCAAATTATAATTCTTGCCGGTCAGCATCTCGAACAGTATCAGCCCCAGGGCGTAGATATCCGAGGCCGACTGCAAGCCGCGGCGCGTATTGGCCTGTTCCGGGCTCATGTATAAGGGTGTGCCCGGATGCTGCACAGCCAGCGAATCACTCAACTGGGAACGCAGGGAATAATCGTCCAGCGTCTGGGCCAGCCCCAGGTCGGCCACCCGCGCGTGCCCGTGTTCATCGAACAGGATGTTGGAAGGTTTCAAGTCGCGGTGCACGATGTTGCCGGCGTGCAAGGCCGCCAGGCCCAAGGCGATTTCCACCCCGATTCGCAGCGCCTCGGGGATCGGCAGGCTTTCCTTTTGTGCCGGCAGCTTTGCCAGCCGGCCCTGTAAATTGCCGCCTGGGGCGTATTCCATCTCCAGCAACAGCAGCCCATCCAGCGCCTTGAAGCTGTGCACCTGCAGCAGGTGCGGGTTGGCGGTCGGGTTGTTCAACCTCGCTCCCAGTTGGGCTTCAAGCTGGAAGCGTGCGCGATTGCTTTCGAATTCCTTGCTGCCCAGCCCGGGAGTATCCTGCCGCAGCACCTTGACGGCGCGCTGAACCTTCAAGGCCAGGTTGGTGACCAGGTACACCTCGCCAAAGGCACCTTCACCGATCTTTTGTTCGATGCGGTACTCGTTGAGCAGGATGTCACCCGGGTTGTAGGTCATGTGTTTGCCTCTCGAACTTGAGATTTATGGGTGGCGGCCCAGATGGGAAAGCATTGCCTTCGCTTGCAATTGGCTCATGGCGGGTGGCTTTTATTTCAATTTCTTTCCACATTTCATGCAATAGGGATTGCCTTTTGTGCGATATTCCTAACCCGGCTTCTGCTCCTCATCCACCACGGACTGGCCGTGGCTTTCCCAGAATTCCTCGTCCATCCGCAGCTCTTCGGACAGTTCCGACCGGGGAAAAGCGGGCGGAGGGCTGGTCGGGATGGGCGCTTTAGATGGTTTTTCCTCGCCCGTAGGGTTAAAATTAACTTCTGTACCCACACTGTCTCCCATGACAATTTCAACAGGGCGTTTGGTAGAGCTGGTGATATTGATCGTGCCGAAGACAGAGTCCCCCATGTAAATAATGGTGGGTTCGGGTGTGGCCGTCAGGGTAACTGATAGCCTGGCAGTGAACGGGATGCTTCTTTGTTCACTGCCGCCGTATTCCACCTCAACTTCCAGCAAGCTGGAGATTTTTGTCTGGATGATCGGGACCGAAAAATCAAACCAGCCATCCTTCTCAAGCGGAGTTTTCACTTCACAGGTGGCCATTTCTTTGATTGAACCTGCCAACGAGAAGAATATGCCGGCAGCTTGCGCCTTGCCAATATTTTCGGCGCGCAAGTATAGATTGGCTGGTTTGCCCTGAACCATATCCGGGTTATTTCTAAGTTTCAGGTTGATGCGCGGCCATTCACCCAAGATGGACGCTTCCTCGAAAGCCTTTTCCTCGCGATCATACAATTTTCGGCACCAGAACAAGCGCGAGGCCGCGAAGTAATATTCGGCTGCCAGTTTGTTGTCACTCCCACGCAAGCGATTCCCGGCCAGGCAGTAGACCTCCGCGGCTTTCAATTCTTCGCCCAGACCCTCCCACATGCGCGCGGCCCATGCGGGGTTGCTTTTCCAGCAGGCTTCAGCTTTTTTGAGCAAAGCCTGCTTGTGCTCTTCATCATTTTCTTCGAGCGCCGCCATGGCATAATAAAGGCCGGCCTCGTGCATATTTCCAACAGCCTCGTAGTGCTTGGCGGCCACCAGATATTTGCCCATGTGCCAGCGCAGGGCCAGAATCTCGCCCTGGTCGGCGCCGGCGCCCACATAGATCAGCCCTTTGTGCAGCACCGGCGGTGTGAAAAGCTTTGCGCCATGAATGTGATAATCTGAAAGTGGCTCGTTGTCCTCGGCATCCAGCCCGGTATCAAACACATAAACCCCGTATTCATTGACACACACCACCGCCAGACCGCCTTCGATGGCGGGTGAGGTATTGATGCCATGTAACAGGTAATTGCTTTTCCAAAGATCATGGCCGTTCTGTGGGTTGATGGCATGCAGGCGATGATCCCAGGCGCCGACCCACAGTGGTTTTGGGCTGTGGCCCTTTGCGGCTTTCTCTGAGGTGACTGGCGCCCCCATCACTTTTGTCAGGCCGTCCCTGACCCAGCTTACCGCTTTGGAGCGGATATCCACCTGGATAAGCCGGCCTCCCTCACTGCCGAAGTACAGTTTGCCATCGAACAGGCTGGGCGCGCTGTTAATTTTTGCATTGGTTTGGATGGGTTGCGGCCAAAATTGACCCAATCCCGTAGGTCTTAATGCGTATATCGTTCCGCTTGTCTCCGAAAGAGCCAGAATCATCTGCTCATCGGGTCGGATCAGCCAGACTTTTCCATCCGGGATTTCCACTGGTGATTTAAAAATCAGTTTGCCGGTGTTGGCGTCATACGACAGCACCTGTCCGTTTGATAATCCGATCGTGACGCGCGCCTCGTCCACGAGCGGGGGCGTGGCTGCCCCGGCCTCCAGGGTCTGGACCCAGACCTGTTTGCCTTCCCGGTTCAGGCAATAAAGCTGCCCTCCCGTTCCGTTATATCCCAACGTTCCAAAATAGACAGCCTGCCCGTCGGTTGTCAGCGCATTTCCGACACTACCCGGCGTGGAAAAAGACCAGGCCGATTTTCCATCCTCCATATTGAGGGCCACCAGCCCGCCGCCGTACCCAATTTTGCCATAGCTGAATACCAGAAGGTTATCCAACCTGACGACGGCGTGGACCGCGTATTTGACGTGGTAACGCCAGATGGGCTCCTTGCCGGAACGCGTCTCCATTTCCAGCGGGCGGTCACATTTGGCGGGGCAGTCTGGCTTGCGGGCAGCCACAAACCTGGTACATACGGGACAAAAGGGATTGGGAAACTGCATGGGTGGTCTCCTCCTCATGGTAACGAATAAACTCTCTCTATTAAACCCTGATTGCCCCGAAAAAGATAGTGATTTCCATCCCGGTTTTACGAACTTTATTAATTTTCCTGGTATCTTGTAACTGGTAGGTAAAGCCATTTCACAGAGGTCTCAGAGAAAAACCTGAGAAGTTCAAAATAATGGTGCCCCCGGAAGCAAAAAATGCCTTTCTCTGTGTAAGCTCCGTGAACTGTGTAGGAAGGGCTTTTTGACCCGTTATCCAGCCTGTTACGGGAGCAGCCCAAGCACGCAGCGAAACCCAAAGCAGTCAAAACCCGTGGCTGGGATACCGTAGCCTCGTCCGGCACAGCGCTGGCTGGAGGCGATGAAGTACCACGAACCGCCGCGCATCACCCGGTAGGTCCCAGAAGGTGGGCCAGCCGGGTTGTTGGCGGGCGACTTTCTATAATAATTTTCGTCATACCAATCCGAGACCCACTCCCAAACATTCCCGGCCATATCCGCACAGCCAAACGGACTGTCACCTTTCGGGCTGTATTTCCCGACGGGCGTGGTGTCCTTCAGGTTTAAATTGAAATTGCAGTGCTGCGCATCCGGCGCGGCATCTCCCCACGGATACATGCGTCCATCTGTCCCGCGCGCGCCCTTCTCCCATTCGGCCTCGCTTGGCAGGCGCACAGGCTTCGCGCTGAGCTTGCCTGCCCAGGCGCAAAAAGCCGCCGCATCTTCCAGGGACACATTCACGACCGGGTGGCTGGCTTTGCCTTCCAGGTTTGAGGCTGGCCCGCCCGGGTGCCGCCAATCCATGCCGCGCACATCCACCCACTTCTGTGACTTGAGATCCATTTTTTTGGACTTGCCGCTGATTTCCGCCCGGGTTTTGTAGCCGGTGGCCTTCACAAATATTTCAAACTGGCGGTTGGTGACCGGATATTTGCCCAGCCAATACTCTGCCAGGAAGATTTTATGCTGCGGCTGTTCGTAGGCAGCGGCGCTGCGATCCTTACTCGGATCGCTGCCCATCAGAAATTCCCCGGCCGGAATGCGCACAAAATCCAGCGTTAGCCCGGGTGCCAGTTCAATCGACCCGTTTTGCTTGAGCGCTTCGGCGGCGCGCCGGGCTTCAGCCTGACGCAGGGCAGCGGCTTTCGCTTGTTGCAGCTCTGCGGCTTGCCGGTCTTTACGCAGTTGTTCGGCCTCCGCCTGCCAGCGTTCACGCTGCCGCTCTTCCTCTGCTTGCTTGCGCAGCCGTGTCTCAGCTTCAGTCACCTTCAGGCGCGCGGAGCGTTCAACCGGCGGTTCAACTTTTTCAGGCGGCCTGGCGGCGGGCTGTCCACTGAGCGCAGGGCTTTTAAGCAATTCATTTAACAAGCTGGCTGTTTTTTCTCCATCCCAGGGGCGCTCGCGTGGGTTTTCAGCCAGCAGCTTGCCCAGCAGTTCATCCAGGGCCGGGGGAATTTCAGCCCGCAGGCTTTTTGCGTGTGTGCCAGGCTCCAGGAAGGTGTAATTTCTGCCGGTCAGCATCTCAAACAGCACCAGCCCCAGGCAGTAGATATCCGAGGGCGGTTTGAGTGTTTTCCCTGAGTTCTCCTGCTCGGGGCTCATGTAGCCGGGTGTGCCGGGATGCGGGCGGGGTTCGCTGAACTGCGAGCGCAGGCTGGGGCCGCCGGGCGCCTGCGCCAGCCCCAGATCGGAGAGGCGGGCGTGTCCCTTTTCATCGAACAGGATGTTGCTGGGTTTCAGATCGCGGTGGATGATGTCATGTCTGTGCAGTGCGGCCAGCCCGCCGGCCACCTCGGCCGCTATCTGGACGGCTTCCTTGACCTGCATTGGCTGCCCGGCCTGGCGGGCTATTTGCAGGCGCTCTGCCAGGCTGCCGCCCGCGGCGTAATCCATTTCCAGCAGGCACACTTCCTCCGATACATGGCAGTCAAACACCTGCAGCAGGTGCGGGTTGGGGAGCGGGTTGTTCAGTCTGGCCCCCAGCCTTGACTCCAGCAAAAAGCGTTCCTGAATTTCAGCATAATCCCGGCTGCCCAGGCCAGGCGCATCCCTGCGTAATACCTTGACCGCGCGCGTCACCATCAGCCTGGTGTGGGTGACGCGATAGACTTCGCCAAAGGCGCCCTGTCCCAGCAGGGCTTCGATGCGGTATTTTTCGAGCAGGATGTCACCGGGAGCGTAGGTCATAAGGTGTCAGGGGTCAGGTAAGTGCGAAAGAGCGGGGTGCGATGGTGTGCGATCAGTATTGGTCGCCAGTCTCGTTTTTAGCACCCTGCGGCGCGGGAAGGAAAGATGAAGACCTTTCAGAACGCCTTCGGCGAGAAACCCAGTAAGCCAGGATTAATTCGAGCGGGCACAACGGAAACCAAGATCGTCACCGGAATTGGCGGGGGAGTTGACGTTACGGTCGGCAGAGCGCAGCCAGTTATGGAATTCGACCCACGGACTGCCCCGCATCACCCGGTATTGCCCACTGGTCGGCCCGGTTGGATTACTGACGGGTGAGGTATCGTAACTACCATACCAGTCCGCAACCCACTGCCAAACATTACCAGCCATGTCACAGACCCCAGACGGGCTATTACCCTTTGGGTAGCTGCACACTGCCGTCGTATCGCCAATAATATTGTTGTAATTTGCATAGCTTTTATCAATGGTATCACCAGCCCACGGGTAGGCGCGTCCATCCGTCCCGCGCGCCGCCAGCTCCCACTGCGCTTCGGTTGGAAGCCCCGCTCCAGCCCAGGCGCAGTAAGCCGTGGCATCGTTCCATGAAACGTGCACGACCGGGTGCTGATCCAACCCGGACAGGCTGGAGGTGGGCCCTTGCGGGTGCTGCCAGTCCGCCCCTCTGACTTCCTCAGAGATTCCTTCCGTGAGATTAGTATTTACCCAGCTCTTTCCAGCCTTTTCCGCTTCGGTTGTGTAATTCTGGCTGGATACAAATTTCGCGAACATGGCATTGGTCACATCCATCCGGTCGATCCAGTAGGCTGAGAGCGTCACCTGGTGAGGCACGGCAGTCATAAAATCCGCATCCGTGCCCATCGTGAACGTCGCGCCCGGCACGTACATCATCGCCATGCCATCCTTCTGGCGCACCTGGGTGGACATTATTCCGGGGGTCGGCGAAGGGACAGGCAGAGCGGTTGGTGAGGCCGGTATGGAGGTGGTGGAAGGTGGCAGCGCTGTGGCAGGCGGGATGGGAGCAAGCGTGCTGGCGATAACCGCCGGTACGCTGGTGACAGCCGGTGCAGCGGTGGGGATGGCGGCGGGATTCATCAAATTTCCAATTCCCCACAGCATCAGCAAACCCACCACCAGCAACACCGGCCAGAAACGTTCCAGAAAAGATTTTTCGGAACGCCGCGCTTTGGCCGCCGCTTCAAACTCTGCCCGCTGCCGCGCCAGTTCCTGCTCGCGGCGTTCCAATGCCAGTGCTTTTTCACGGGCTGCGGCCTCCTGCCGGGCAATCTCGGCCTGCCGGCGCTGTTCTTCGAGGAACTCAGCCTGCTTTTGCGCCGCTTCTTTTTGGCGGGCGAGTGCTTCTGCACGAGCAGCGGCTGCCTGCCGGGCAAGTTCAGCCTGCTTTTCAGACTCTGCCTGCGCCTGCTGCGCGGCTTGTCCGCGGGCCTGTTCGGCCAGCGAGCCGGCCTGCAGGCTGCGCAACTCTCCGGCGGCTTCTTCCCCATCCCAGGGACGCTCTTCCGGGTCTTTCGCCAACATGCGCGCCAGCAGGTCATCCAGCGCAGCCGGCAGGTCAGCGCGCAGCTTGCTGGCGCGCGTGCCGGGTTTGGCGTAGGTATGACTGCGCCCGGTCAGCATCTCAAACAACACCAACCCGAGCGCGTATACATCCGAAGGCGGCTTGAGGGTTTTGCCGGAGCTTTCCTGCTCGGGGCTCATGTACTCGGGTGTGCCGGGATGCGGGCGGGGCTCGCTGAACTGCGAGCGCAGGCTGGGCCCGCCCGGCACCTGCGCCAGGCCCAAATCCG
>CAIWAX010000403.1 GCA_903910795.1 uncultured Anaerolineae bacterium | reverse complement strand
CAAATCATTAGCACAGCCACAGCCTCCAGCACCAGTACGCCAACCTATTCAGCACCTTTTCTGGTTTTTGACGGCAACACCAACTGCCGCGAAGGCCCCGGGACCGGTTATAAAGTAGTCACAGTATTAGGTTCTGGTCAAAAAATTGAACCGGTGGGAGTACAGGCAAATTATTGGGTCGTTAAAAACCCCAATGGCCCGGGCACCTGCTGGGTTGTGACCGATTTTGCCACACCATCTGGAAGTACCTGGAGCCTGCCCACTGTGATCGCACCCGCGACGTCAACCCTGCAGGCACCGCCTGTGCCATCCTGGACAAAGTGGGATTACAGGTGCGATTACGCCGCCAATGGCTTTAACGTCACCATGATCCTGAGTTGGAGCGATCTCGCTACAAATCTGACCGGCTACCGGGTGTACCGGGATGGTCAAGTGATCGCCACCCTGGGCGCGGATGTCACAACCTATACCGATACCACGCCCCTGGATAACGGCAAAACGCTGACGTATTATGTCGAGGCCTACAAAGATGCCGCCCACGCCAGCAGCAGTAATATCAACGCATCCTGCCAATGACCGTCACAGACCCGCAAAGCGCGCGCATTGATCTGCTCCGCCTGCTGGCCGGGCGGCTGGAGCGCCTCTCGGTTGATTCAATCTGGGCTCGCCGTGCCAGTGGTTTGCGCGGATCGGTAATCAGGGCTCTCGAAACGTTGGATAGTGGTCAGGAAGTTACTGCCGAGCATCTTGATTTGTTAATTGAGCGCAGTTTTCAAATTTTGCGGAACGCCGCGCGGGAAATCCCGGATGGAAAGTACCCATAAGTTCATTATGCCGAAGGGCAGTGGCGCAAACTAAAAGACACCCAGGGAAACAGGTAATCTCATGCCCAGAAATTACGATCAGGCCCAACCTACACAATACCAGCGCATTCCCAGCCACACCCGCGATGACTCCTTTATCAAAGAGTTCCTCCAACGGGCCAAGATCGGGCACCTGGCACACAGCCGGGGCGACCAGCCTTTCATCACGCCCACAAACTTCTGGTATGACCCGGCCGGGCACCGCATCATCCTCCATTCCAACATCGCCGGGCGCATGCGCGATAATTTGGAACATAATCCAAAAGTTTGCATGGAAGTCAGCGAATACGGGCGTTTTCTACCAGCCAACACGGCTTTGGAAATGGGTATTCAATACCGCTCCGTCATGATCTTTGGAACTGTCCGGGTGCTGACGGACCCGCAGGGCACATGCAAAGAGGAATGTATCTCGGTTCTGAACAGCCTGCTCAAGAAATATTTCCCGGAAATGACCCCGGGAGTGGAGTTCAGACCGATCACCGATCAGGAACTGGCCCGCACAACTGTTTACGCCATCCAGATTGAGTCATGGAGCGGCAAAGAAAACTGGGATGAGGCGGCCGAAGAGCTGCCCGATTGGCCCCCGTTACCCGAGAAGTTTAAAAAAGCATGAGCCGAACCCACAGGGTACATGTTTAGTGTATAATTTCACCAGGAGATTTCCCCTGTATGCCAAACCCCGACAACAATAATCCAAAGCCTACCCGGTTGGTTCTTTACAGCGCGGCATGGTGCCCGGATTGCAAGCGTTCAAAATCTGTTCTGGACAACCATAAGGTTGACTATCTGGATATTGATATTGGCAAGGATAACGATGCTTTTATTTTCATTGAAAAGCTCACCCGCCGGGTGCGAATCCCCACTTTGATTTTCCCGGACGGTACTATCCTGATTGAGCCAAGTGATGAAGCATTGCTGAAACAAATCCACAGCACAGATGTTGGAGCCGCCTGATATGTCAGACCTTTACACTTATGCACCCGGCCAAATCGTGCTGTACGGCACCGCAGCCTGCGGAGATTGCCGGCGAGCCCGACAGGTTTTGAACGATAACAAAATTAATTACCTGGATATCGATATTGATCAAGATAACATGGCTGCGGAATTCGTTATCAAGCATAACCGGGGATATCGCAGCGCCCCAACCATCGTCTTTCCTGACGGCTCAACCCTGACCGAACCAGATCGAGCCACACTCACCGAAAAAATACAAACCTACAAAACGACCGCCTGAACAGGCGGTTTTTTGAATTAATGGAAAGTACCCATAAGTTCAGTAAAACAAGGAAATCCATGAGCATCCCAGCAACTTCAACCCCAGCTCCGCGCTTTGCGGCCTTGCAGCACCGCAACTTCACTCTGTTATGGATTGGCCTAATTGTTTCCAATACCGGTACCTGGATGCAAAATGTGGCCCAGGGCTGGCTGGTATACCAACTGACGAGTTCACCTTTCTGGCTGGGAATGCTGGCATTAAGTTTTGCTTTACCCATGATCCTGTTGCCTTTGTTTGGCGGCGCGGTGATTGACCGCATAGATCGTATTAAACTTCTATATTTCACTCAGACCGGAGCCATGCTGATCGCATTTATACTGGCGGCTCTGACATGGACAAACACGATCAACATTTATCATATCCTGACCGCTTCTTTTATCGGCTCGGTACTGCTGGCTTTTGACAACCCGGCCAGACAAGCCCTGATCCCCGATCTGGTCCCTTTGCGTGATTTGATGAATGCCATTTCATTGAATTCCGCCACCTACACCGGGGCAGCTTTGATTGGGCCTGCCCTGGCGGGTATGATGCTGGCGCCCTTTGGAGCGGGAACATTGTTCTTCGTGAACGGCGTCTCTTATCTGGCAGTTCTGATCGCCCTGACAGCCATGCGCAACGTCCAGGCCTTTGGGAGCGGCCGGCAGCATGCCACGATTGGGAAATCAATGCTGGCAGGGTTAACTTTTGCCTGGAAAAACAAACTCATTCTGGCCCTATTGGGCATGTCGGCCCTGGCCGCCATCTTTGGTCGCTCCTACCAGACCCTGCTGCCCATTTTCGCGCGCGACACCTGGAACGGCGGCCCGCAAGGTTACGGCATCCTGCTTTCCACCTCGGGTGCCGGGGCGCTGGTAGGCGCCTTTGGTCTGGCATCTATCCGCAACGTCAAACGCCAGGGCGCCATCCTGATTGTCAGCGGCATCACCTTCAGCCTGACAATCATAGCGTTTGCTCTCAGTCCAAACCTGTGGATGGCCGCCATTCTTTTATTCCTGAGTGGTATCGCCATCACAGTCTTTGGAACCATCATCTCAACCTTCATCCAGATCATCGTTCCCAATGAAATTCGCGGGCGCATGATGGCTCTTTATTCCATCACGCTGATCGGCCTACCATCCCTGGGCGCGATGGGTTCGGGCAGCATCGCAGAAATGCTGGGCGGCAGCTCAGGTGCGCCTCTCGCGGTATTGATGGGCGGAATCATCGTAGGGTTGGTGGTACTCCTTACCATTCCATTCTTCTGGCAGCGTGATATTGAAAAACTGAAACACCTGGCATGAGCTCTCTGAAGGATTTACTGGATACCGCCCTGGCGGTGCGCGCCACCCTGGTCACCGATAAGCACACATCCGCATTCCGGTTGTTCAACGGCTTTTTGGAAGGTTTCCCGGCGGTCTGTCTTGATATTTATGCGCAAACTGCCTTGATCCATGATTACAGTGCAGTACCAGATTCAGGAACAATGGCCGTCGTGAAGTCCTGGATATTGGAAAACTTGCCCTGGGTCAGGTGTATACTGCTCAAAACAAGGCAGCAGCACACCATGGAAAGTACCCAGTTCAGTAACGCTCAAACCCGCGGCCACATTCTACACGGCTCCCACCCGGATGACAGGCTTTGCGAAAATGGTGTCTGGTACGCGCTCGATCTGGTCATGAATCGCGACGCCAGCTTCTATCTGGATACACGAAATCTACGGTCGTGGGCCAAAAGAAAGCTGGCCGGAAAAACGGTGCTCAATACATTTGCTTATACCGGAAGCCTGGGCGTGGCGGCCCTGGCGGGCGGAGCAACCCAGGTAATCCAATTGGATCGCAATGCCCGCTATCTGGCTCTGGCGCGTAAGTCCTGTGAATTGAACGGTTTTTCCATAAGCAACCGGGATTTTTTGGCACAGGATTTTTTCCCTGCGATCGGCCAACTGAAACACAGCCAGCAAACCTTCGATTGCGTTTTTCTTGACCCGCCATTTTTTGCATCCACAAACAAAGGCAGGGTGGATCTGGAAACAGACAGCACCCGCTTGATCAACAAGGTCCGCCCTTTGATCAACCACGGCGGCTGGTTGGTGGCCATCAACAACGCCCTGTTTCTCAGCGGCCAGGAATACCTGGCCGCGCTCCAGGCATTATGTGCTGACGGGTATTTGGAAATTGAAGAACTGATCAATGTGCCGCTGGACTTCAGCGGCTACCCGCAGACCCGCCTGGGTCAGCCGCCTTACGATCCAGCTCCTTTCAATCATTCCACAAAAATCGCAGTGTTGCGGGTCCGCCGGGAGACTGCGTCAACATACCCGCAGGGCACATGATATAGGTTGGACCTGGTTATACCCTTCACGGTCACAAATTGCGCTTTTTTGCTTAAGTGGAGAACCGCAATTTGTGACCGAGGGCATTATATTATTGCTACTGTATGGAGGCTGGCTATGACAATGGTTGAAATTCCCGCTGAGCTGCTGGCGGCCGCCGGACTGAATCCGGAGGATGTCAAAACCGAACTGGCGCTGGAATTATTCCGCCAGCGGCGCATCCCAGCCGAGCAGTTCCGATCCTTGCTGGGCGATTCGCTGTATCTGGAAGAAGCCTTCAGTATGGAAAGTACCCACCCGCAGGGCATATGTAAGTTCCGTAAAAAGGGACAAACCGGGCAGATCGATCTCGATGCATTTATTTCCTGGGCAGCCCATGACATTAAATCTCCGCTAAACGCCATGATCGGATTCACAAAAGTAGTGCTGAAAGGCATCGATGGGCCGGTCAATGAACTGCAGGTCAGCGATCTGACCACCGCCCATGCCAGCGGTCAACGCATGCTGGATATTACCAACAATCTGGTCGATATGGCCCGCCTGAACAGGGGCGAATTAACTGTTGAAATGATCCCTGGAGATTTGTTCCAAACTGTGGTGGATGCCGCCACTCGCTGGAAGACCAAGAATTCGGCCCGGGAACTCCAGACCAAAATTGAATTCGATGTTCCGATTTTTTCGTTTGACCCTTCGCGCCTGCGACAGGTGATCACAGGTCTTTTGACCTACGCCGCAAACCATGTGGAGGAGGGCGGCCATGTCAGCCTGACTGTACGAGAGATGGAAAGTACCCACGATTTGCTTAGCAAATCGTTGAGTATGGGTCACAGCATTCTATTCAATATTTCCAGCAGCGGTGAAAAAGCCCGCGACAAATTTGAAATGGATCTGGCTATGCTGGCATTTATTTGCGATGGACTGATCCGCTTGCACAACGGCAGCCTGAGCATCGGCGAGGATACCGGTCAGGGGCTGGCTCTAAATTTCAGCCTGCCCCTGGGCTAAAGCGCATGGAAAGTACTCACCCGCAGAGCATAGTAAGTTCAGTATGAACCGCATCATCGGGATTGGCCTGATTGCCATCTCTGCTGCTTCCTTTGGCACCCTGGCTATTTTTGGCCGGTAT
>CAIWAX010000402.1 GCA_903910795.1 uncultured Anaerolineae bacterium | reverse complement strand
GTCGCCGTTGATAGGCCACATCACGATCACATCAACTTTTTGGTTGATGAGGGTGTCTACCTGGTTGTTCTGCTCAGAGGTCTCACCAGCGGTCAGGAAGGTGTAAGTGAATCCTTCCTTGGCAGCCATTTCCTTGGCAAAGGCCTGGGCATGGGCAATGCTTTCACCGGTAAAGCCGTGATCAGCATTGGGCATAACGATACCCATGGTCTTGCCCTTGGCGGCGGCAGCCGGCGCGGCTGTGGGAGCCGGGGCGACGGGGGAAGTCAGGCTGTAGCGGGTAACGTAGATCGGGTTGGTGCGGAAGGCTTCGGCGCTGGAGTTGTCGACTTCGACGGTCGGTCCGAGGATCAGGCCGGAGGGGTTCTTGCCATTCAAGATATCATCACCGAGCTGCACGGCAGAGCGGATCATGGCAGGCGAGAAGGCATAGGTTACCTGGGCGATGTTGTACTTCGTCTTGACATCTGCAAAGGTGTCCAGGTTTTCTTTGCGGGCGCCGACGCCGGAGACCAGGCGGATATCCAGTTTGGCCGCGCCCTTGTAAGCCGCGATCGCATCCAGAACACCGAGGACAACTTCGTCATCGTGGGTGAAGATGGCTTTGACGCTCTCGATGTCAGCCTGTGAACTGGTGTTCAGGAAGGTTTCCATCTGATCCATGGCGGTGGAGCGCTGCCAGTTGGTGGTGAAGGACTGCAGGATCTTGAATTTGGGGGAAGCGGTGGACTTGAATCCGTCCGAGCGCTGGGTCGGGACGGTCGAGAGATCGCCCTTGAATTCGAGGATGTTGATGTCTTTGCCGGCGGCGATATCAGCCTTGAAGAAGTTGTTGAAGTAGGTGCCGGCCATCTTGCCGATGGTGACGTTGTCGCCCATAAACTCGACGGTGGGGGTGAAGCCGGTGATCAGGCGGTCGTAAATGACCAGCGGGATCTTGGCATCCACAATCTTCTGAGCTGCGGAGCGCAGTTCGTCGCCGTTGATAGGCCACATCACGATCACATCAACTTTTTGGTTGATGAGGGTGTCTACCTGGTTGTTCTGCTCAGAGGTCTCACCAGCGGTCAGGAAGGTGTAAGTGAATCCTTCCTTCGCGGCAAGTTCTTTTGCGAAAGCCTGGGCATGGGCAATGCTTTCACCGGTAAAGCCGTGATCAGCATTGGGCATAACGATACCCATGACTTTGCCCTTGGCGCTCGGAGCAGCAGCGGCTGGGGCGGTGGTTGCGGCTGCTGCTGGGGCAACAGTGGCGGCTGGAACAGCCGGAGCAGCAGTGGCGGCTGGGGCGGCCGCGGGGGCGCAGCTAGCGATGAGCATTGAAGCTGCAAGTACCAATGCGAGAATTACAGAAAGCTTTTTCAAAATATTCTCCTCTTAGTTATTATCGAATAAAAAATCAACTAACGACAATCTGCCTGCAAGTTTTTTGTTAAACCACCTCCTCTAATCCAATCGTTTACCGGCCAGTACCAGCTTCAGCACTGGATCGAATAACCTGATTGGCAGGATAAAGTACACCGGTGAGTCTCCACCTGAAATTAGACCTTGAAAGTTGGTTGGCCTTCCACGATAAATAAATATTCGCGTGCCAGCGCTACTGCGCCGGTCACACCCGCTTCCGGACCCATTCGTGAGAAATTGATCGAGAGGTCTGTGGTTGCCAATGGCAGGGATCGCCGCAAAACTGCCCGGCGAATTGAAACCAGCAAATGATTGCCAAAATTGGTGATGCCGCCACCGATGAAGATGTGGCTGGGGTTGAAGAAATTCACCAGGCTGGCCAACACATCTCCGATCATCTGCCCACTGGCGCGGATGATTTCAAGGGCAGCCTGGTCGCCTTCACGGCAAGCTGTATTTACATCTTCAGGCCCCAGGAAACCGCCGTTATCTTCCATCATTTTGCGAAGGAGCGGGCTGGAGCCGTTTTTAGCAGCTTGCAACGCTTTTTCAGTAACAGCCGGACCGGCTGCCATGGCTTCCAGACAGCCAGTATTCCCGCACCGGCAGATGGGACCCTGCTTATCAACACAAATATGGCCGATATCGCCCGCACAACCAATGCTTCCGCGATGTATTTTCCCATTGGAAACGATTCCGGAACCAATGCCTGTTCCGATTTTGATGAAAATAAAGTGATCGACCCCAATCCCGTCGCCGGCGCGTTGTTCGCCGATCGCCATGATGTTGACATCATTATCGATCACCACATAAGAGGTGGGGAAAGTTTGCTGGAAAAAACTGCGGATCGGGAAATTTTCCCAACCGGGCATCAGTGGGGGGGCCACCAGGACACCCCGGCTAAAATCGACCGGGCCGGGTACACCCACGCCGATCCCCAGAATTTGATCATGCCGGCAGGCTTGTGCAGTGACCATTTCGAGGATCAACTCACTGCAGTGGCTTAGAAATTCTTCCGGGGACTGGCGTACATCCGCCGGGGAGGTGATACGCTGCAAAACCTTGCCGCCGACATCGGCCAGAACCGCATCGATGCTGGTGGCGCCGATATCCAGCCCGACCAGGTAGCCAAGTTGATCGTTGATGCGCAACAGACCGGGTCTGCGCCCGCCCTGGGATGTTCCTTCGCCTTCTTCAACCAGGTAGCCCTTGCCGATCAGGCTGCGGATTTCCTGGGATGTCTTGGCTTTGGACCAGCCGGTGATACTGGAAATCCCTGTCCTGGAAATCACGCCCTTTTTGCGCAGCGCCCGAATCACGTCTGCTTCGGCAGCATTCATGATAAATGGGGCGTGCAGGCTGGCAAAAGACTTTTCCACGGATTTTTCCGAAACCATCATTCAGCGCTATCCTGGTAAATTGATTGTGAAACATTGGACAATCTCAGCACTTATGTTATAACAATAATTCTTTGTAAATACAATAGCCTAATATGGCTTATAAATTAATAACTTCGTTCGTATTGTGAACAAAGTTATTAATTTATAAGCCATAACCCGAAAGTTAGGCCTTCTCCAACAGGCTTATAATACGGAAACCCCCGCTCTTAGGATGATAATACTGATGGCTGTTCCCCCTGAATTTAACCAATTTGAGCTGATCACCCCGTTCGAATGTGGCAATTTTAAATATGCGTTGTTTGATTTCGACGGCACTTTGTCCTTGATCCGCGAGGGCTGGCAGCAAATCATGGTGCCCATGATGCTGGAACTGCTCATGCAGACCCCCCGGCACGAAGATGAACAAACAGCGCGCCTGGTCATTCAGACTTTTGTGACTGAATTGACCGGGAAACAAACCATTTACCAGATGATCCGCCTGGCCGAAGAGATTTCCAAACGTGGTGGCACGCCAGCCGAACCATTAGCCTACAAGAACGAATACCATAAACGCCTGATGGAGCGCATAAAGGGCCGCATCTACGACCTCGAACAAAAAAAGGTCTCGCCTGAGTCTATGGCGGTGCCTGGCGCGCTCGATTTCGTTAAACAGTTGCATAACAATGGGATCAAGTGTTTTCTTGCTTCTGGAACGGATGAGAAGTATGTGTTGCATGAGGCCGATTTACTCGGACTGCACCCATATTTCGAAGGGATTTATGGTGCGCAGGATGATTATAAGAATTTCAGCAAAAAGATGGTTATTGACCGCATCATCCAGATCCATCACCTCAGCGGCAAAGAGTTCCTTAGCTTTGGCGATGGCTATGTAGAAATTGAAAATACCAAGTCGGTCGCGGGGGTGGCGGTTGGCGTAGCCACCAATGAAGCCGAGCGCCAGGGCATCGATGAGTGGAAGCGTGGCCGGCTGATCGCGGCCGGCGCGGATCTTATCATCCCCGATTTCCGCGAAACCGATACCCTCATCCATTATTTTTTGGGCCAGAATCGTTAGGAGTCTGCATGCCATTTCCACAGTTCGACCGTTCACAGTTAAAGATCCGACCTCTTGGTGAGCGCATCAACGATCTCAATATCCATGTAGTCAAAGCACTGGATGCGCCGGTGCCCGCGCTTGATTCTCCCGAGCTGGAAGCCGTGGCCGAGTCGATTGTCAAGGCTCGCCAGGCCGGCAGCCAGGTGATCATGTTGATGGGTGCCCACGTCATTCGCGAAGGCAATGCCAATTACATCATTGACCTGATGGAAAGAAAAATTATCACGCATATCGGCTTCAACGGCGCCGGTGTGATCCATGATTATGAATTCGCCAGGATCGGTGCCACCACCGAAAGTGTGGCGCATTACATCACTGAGGGTCAGTTTGGCCTATGGCAGGAAACCGGTGAGATTAACGATATTGTAAAACGCGGCTATGAGCAGGGCCTTGGCCTGGGCGAGAGTGTTGGAAAAGTCATTGAGGAAGAAAATTTCCCTTACCGGGCCACCAGCATCCTGGCGGCTGGCTACCGTTTGCAGGTTCCTGTGACAGTACATGTCTCCATTGGACAAGATATCATCCATGAGCATCCCAACATGGATGGCGCTGCCTTCGGGGAGACCTCTTACCGCGATTTCCTGATTTTCACGCAGTCCATTACCGGTCTGCAGCACGGTGTCTTTTTAAATTATGGCACCCAGGTGATGGGGCCGGAAGTTTATCTCAAGGCGCTCTCGATGGCCCGCAACGTTGCCCAGCAGCGTGGTCAGAAAATTTGTGAATTTACCACCGCGGTTTTCGACCTGGTTGACCTGGGTGAAGACTTGCATGAGGAAGCCAAAAAATATACTGCCCGCTATTATTTTCGCCCTTACAAAACCATACTTGTCCGCACTGTTCAGGATGGCGGCACCAGCCATTACATCCGTGGCAATCATAACGAAACATTCCCCAATTTGTATCACTTGATTCTCAAGAGGCTGGAGAATGCCCATGGCTGAACCAACCCTGAGCCCGCAGCGTTTTGCTGAACTGATGGATCGTTTCCCTCAATCACAGGTTGCGGTCATCGGGGATTTTTTTCTGGATGAGTACCTGATCCTGGATAAGACCTTAACCGAAATATCCCTCGAGACTGATCTGGAAGCCTACCAGGTGACCGCCACACGCAAAAATCCTGGGGTGGCGGGAACGGTTACCAATGTTTTACGCTCTCTGGATGTGCCGGTCATTGCGATTGGCTTTTCTGGGGATGATGGGCATGGTTATGAACTGCGCCGCGGGCTGAAAGAGCTTGGCATTAACCTTGATCATTTTGGCATCTTTGCGGACCGCTTTACCCCCACTTATACCAAGCCAATGCTGCTTGAAAATGGCCGCGAAATCGAGCAGTCCCGCCTGGATACAAAAAACCGCCTGCCTTTGACGGCTGCACATGAAAAACAGTTGATTGAATCCTTACGAGCCGTTGTTCCGCAGGCGAATGCTATCCTGGCCATTGACCAGGCCAAGGGTCGCAACTGCGGCGTGATCACGGATGCTGTTCGGGCCGAACTGGCGGCATTAGCCGAAGAGTATCCCGAGAAAATCTTGATGGCGGATTCGCGCGATTACATGAGCCTGTACCGCAACATGATTGTCAAATTCAACGTGAGCGAAGCCTGCAATATGTTCGGCATCCTACCGTCGGCTCATTCACCCGAATTGGTTGCCAGCCTCAGCCGACAGCTTTTTACGCGTTACCAGAAACCCATCCTGCTGACCCTGGGCGCAGACGGTATGCAGGTGACCGACCGCGCGGGCTCCGTCCACATACCGGGTATTCCGGTCAGCGGGCCGACCGATATCGTTGGCGCTGGCGATACTGTCCTGGCTTCGGCCGGTGCCGCATTAAGTGTGGGGGCAACCCTGATTGAAGCCGCCATGATTGGCAATATCACGGCATCGATCACCATTCAGCAAATTGGCACGACTGGCATTGCCACCCGCCAGCAAGTTAAGGAACGGTTTGGCAAAACGGGAGAGTGGTTGAACGCCGCGATCCATAGCTCGGCTTCACAATCACTTGAAAATAGTTGATATTAGAGGGATGAACCGATGACAAGACCCATTACCCTGTGCAGTAGTCAGTGGATTGACTTACCCCTTGAAACATTGGCGAAAAAAGCCCGCAGTTGGGGGTTTGATGGCCTGGAATTGAGCTGCGGTGGTGATCATTTTGAGGTGGATAAGGCTCTCGAAAGTGACTCGTATATACCGCAGAAACGCGACTTGCTTGAAAAATATCAGCTCAAATGTTTTTCGATCAGCAATCATCTGGTGGGCCAATGTGTTTGTGACCCGATCGATGCTCGCCACAAAAGTATTCTACCGCCACGTTTGTGGGGGGATGGTGAACCGGAAGGGGTCCGGCAGCGGGCGGCCGAAGAGATGAAACGAACCGCCCTGGCAGCCCAAAAATTGGGGATCAATACTGTAAACGGATTTACCGGGAGTAG
The DNA here is from genome assembly GCA_903910795.1 of uncultured Anaerolineae bacterium. Taxonomy (GTDB): domain Bacteria; phylum Chloroflexota; class Anaerolineae; order Anaerolineales; family Villigracilaceae; genus UBA5195. The sequence goes on along the minus strand of CAIWAX010000402.1, from coordinate 3,709 downwards.
TATCTGGTCACGCTTGTATTTTTTCCCACCAACCAGTCAGGAAGCTGTGGACGAAGGTTTTCAGGATTTTGCCAGACGCTGGTTGCCGATTTTGGATACTTTTCAGGCTTGCAATGTGCGTTTTGCGCTGGAAGTTCATCCGACCGAAATTGCTTATGATATTTTTACCATGCAGCGCGCGTTGGCGGCTGTTAATAATCATCCTAGCTTTGGTATAAATTTTGACCCCAGCCATCTGGTTCATCAATTCGTGAATCCCTTGATTTTTTTGGCAGAGTTTGCTGATCGTATTTTCCATGTTCATATTAAGGATGTCAAAATCCGATTGGATGGAAGAAGCAGCATACTCGCTTCACACCTCGCTTTTGGGAATCCCCGGCGCGGTTGGGATTTTGTCTCCCCGGGGCATGGTGACCTGCGCTGGGATGAGATCATTCGCAAGCTGAATGAGATTAATTATTCCGGCCCGCTCTCGATAGAATGGGAAGACAGCGGCATGGAACGCGAATGGGGAGCCCAGGATGCCCTGGGTTTGATTAAGAAAATTAATTTCGAACCATCCAATCGGGCTTTTGACTCGGTTTTCAGTGAAGTCAGTAAACAATAAGGAACCCCAATCGCATGATTGAAACGCATGAATTTATCGATAATAATTGGGGGAGGTGTCTTTCCCTGAAAAACAATCAAGTTGAGCTGGTTATTCCTTTTGAGTTTGGCCCCCGTGTCCTGCGTTACGGCTTTATCGGCGACAAGAATCACTTTGCGGAATTTCCTGAGCATAAGGCGAATCCGAATAAAGAGAATTGGTACTCCTATGGTGGTCACCGGCTCTGGCATGCCCCAGAAGATGTTTTCCGCACCTACCAACCTGACAACGATCCTGTTACTCTGGAATATTCAAACTCAAGTGTTTTAATACGGCAAGAAACCGAAGCTTGCACCCAGTTGCAGAAGGAGATGGAAATTCGTTTGGATCCCGAGGGTACCCATGTACAGGTTATTCACCGCATCCGTAACCACTACCTTTTTGAGGTGCGACTGGCGGTTTGGGCCGTTTCAGTCATGGCAACCAGGGGACGTGCCATTCTGCCCCTGCCGCAGCGTGGGCCGCATGGTGGAAAGAACCTGAAAGCGCAAACCTCAATAAGCCTGTGGCCTTACACCGACCTAAAAGATACGCGCTGGCAGTTTGGGCAGAAATTCATTTCATTCAGACAGGATACTTCCATTTCAGCGCCGCAAAAGATCGGGATTGCTGCCTCTCGCGGCTGGCTGGCTTATCTCAACCATGCTCAAGCCTTTGTGAAAAAGTGTGCTTTTTTTGAAAACCAAACCTACCCAGATCAGGGAAGTGCTTTTGAGATTTACGCCGATCATAAATGTGTGGAATTGGAATCGCTTGCACCTCTGATCGCACTCGAACCTGGCGGCGTTACGGAAATGGTTGAAGATTGGTATCTTCTGAAAGGGTTTGATCTGAATGCTGATGAAAACAATCTTGATCAGCTTTTGTCTCAGACCATCCCATAAGAAAATACTTCCTCAAATTATGCGCTCAACCGGTTTCTCATTCACCGGTTGAGCGCATTTTCATTACAGGGCTTTTTCCGTGGTCAGTAACGCGGCTCCCAAAAGGAGCTCACTCCCATTCATCGCCGAAATTTCAACCATACAGCGCCCCTTGAAGAAGGGGTGCATTTGTTCGGTGACAACGGGGAAGAAATATTTCTCGAAAATATCCCTGGAACGCGTCAGTCCTCCACCTATCACCACCACTTGCGGATCGAGACAAGTGATCAGGTTGATAACTGTAATCGCCAGGTTGTTCAACGCCCCGCTGACAATCTGAATGCAGGCTGGGTCCAGGGCGCGGCAGGCTTCAAACACCATGGCCGCATTTATCTTGCCGGGTTGGTTTTCACTCAGCCGGACCAGGGCTGGACAGCTACCTGGTTTAATTGAAATTGCCTGCCTTCCCTCACGGGCAATTGCCCAGCCGGAGCAAACACTTTCCAGGCATCCTTGACGGCCGCAGGAACATTGTGGGCCATTCACATCTACGATGTAATGCCCCGGTTCCCCTGCCAAACCACCTCCGCGGTAAAGCTGGCGGTCAAAAATAAATCCACCGCCAACCCCGGTGCTGACCTGGATATAAGCCAGGTTGTTCAGCTTTCGATAACCGCCAAACCACCACTCTCCAAGCGCTGCTACATTTCCATCGTTATCCATGAATGCTGGCAACTTAAATGCGCGGCTGATCTCATCGACCAGCCGCGCGCCGTTCCAATTCGCCACATGGTTTGAAAGCAAAACGCTTTTGCGATCCTGGCTTACCGGCCCGCCAAAGCTAATGCCAACTGCTTTGACAAGCTGTGGTTGGCCCAAAACGGCCAGCGCCTGCTCTCCACAATGAATCATCGCTTGCAATGTTCCGCCGGCGCCTTCAGTTACCGGTGTCGGTTGCTGGATGACTGGGCCAATAATTTTTTCTGTCCCCAAATCTATTACTGCAGCAGCCAGTTTTGTACCGCCGAAATCCAGAGCCAGCACCAGATCTTTCATATTCAAATCAGTCCGGTTAGCGCTAATGCCCAAACATGACAGCGCCGCGCAGCAGGCCTGCCAGAATATGGTTAATGATCAAATGTACATCTTCAATTATTTCCATGCTGTCACTGGGTACAACGAGACAGATATCGGTCATGGCTTTCATTTTGCCGCCTTGAAAACCAGTCAGTCCGATAACCTTGATCTGCATCTGGCGGGCAGTTTCAATAACTTTCAGAATGTTGGCCGAATTTCCAGATCCGCTGATGGCGATCAAAATATCTCCTGGTTGGCCCAGCGCCAGTAATTGTTCGGAAAAAATCACCTCATAACCTTCATCATTTGCATAGGCCATTACCGATGGGATGTTGTCATTCAGGCAGATGGCACGCATACGTTGCTTCCCGGCTTCGCGTGTATTTTTCCCAAAATCACATACCATGTGAGAAGCTGCCGCGGCGCTTCCACCGTTTCCTGCTGTAAAGATTTGTTTGCCGGTTTCCCTGGCATCTTGCAAGGCAGCGTTGATCTCGTAAAATTTGTCTTCAGGTAATGCACTCAAAACATCGCTCAATTGCTCAGTATAAAGCTTAACAAAATTCACTTTTCCGTTCATTTTTACTCCTTGAAATACGCCAATCCTCAAGACTGGTGTTTATTTTGTTCAATCATTTTCAGCACTTCGTTATTCAACTCTCCCATAGTAACCTGAAATTCAGAAGAGATTCGGGATGCGATTTCATTGCCCACAATTAAACAACCCGTGAGCAGTTACATTTCCTGAATATATTCAAAGGAAATGACTTGGGCGTACTGGTCTTCTTTTCTCGACTTATTTCCAGCTTGAAGGGGCACAGGTTGAGATCATATTCTTTGAAAAACGAATAGCTGGAAAGCAAAGGAACGAGTGTTTTTGTGCGCAAGCCCAAATCGATTAGTGGAGATAGCTGGCGTCCTTCATCGATTTTTTCGCTTAATGCATAATAAGACTCTGCTGCAATAACTCGATTCTCGAAAATTAGTTTCGAATTTTTCCCACTTTGATGGCCTATTAGGCCATTTACGAGAGAAAAACACGATTATCAGACACGTTTTTGCCAGTTTTCTCCCACTTTTATTGAAGAAAATTGGTGAAACGACCTTTTTGCGGTGGAGTCAT
>CAIWAX010000401.1 GCA_903910795.1 uncultured Anaerolineae bacterium | reverse complement strand
TCGCCGGGTTTCCGATCGTATCTCAGGATGATGGGCACCTCGTAAAACACAAGGTTTAGCCTGCTCAGTTTTAAGAGAATATCGACCATGACCGAAAATCCGGTCTGGTCAATAAAATCGTTGCCCCACTTATCAAAAGCCGTTTTCAATACGGAGGCGCGATACGCTCTATATCCGCAGGTATAGTCACGAACACCTTTAATGGGGTACAGGACTTGGAACAAGAACGAGGCGAAAAAACTTAGCACCTGGCGATAAAAAGAGACACCGACCACCCGCGATTCCGGCAAATAGCGCGAGGCGATGACAACATCACAGCCTTCATCAATTTGATCAACCATCCTGGCAATCAAGGCAGGCGCATGGCTATCGTCAGAATCCATCGTCACAATGATATCCTGCGCTTCGGCGTTTTTTAGCGCCGAAAGCAGGCCAGTCTTGATGGCTTCGCCAAGTCCTTTGTTGACGACGTGCGAAATAATTTCCACATCCGGCCTTGCTCGTTTTGCGTTTTCGACAGTCTTATCTTTACTGCCATCATCGACGATGATGATTTTGATCGGTATCGACTTTTTACCGATCAGGTCGTTAATCCTGGAAAGCAGCGTGCCGATGCTGGCTTCTTCATTGTAGGCGGGCAAAACAATGGTGATCATTTTTGAGATTCCTTTTTTGCTACAATCATGATAGCAGGTGTAACGCGCCTGGTGGAACTGGAAAGCTGATTAATATAAAAACGATTCAACAGGAAATATCGCCAAATGCCTGTATATTCCAAAAGGGTAAATTTGTTCTTGATTTTATCCAACCAAAAACCGCGAGCGCAGCGGTAATGATGGGTCTGATCCTTGTCAAGTAAATTGACCAGCCAGCCAATCGGGCCATCGTAAACCGGAACGGTGAAAACCAACAGACCATCCTCAGCCAGTAAATCCCAGAGGTTCTCCAGAACCAGGTCAAGATCAGCGGTATGCTCCAATATATCAAAACAGGTGATAATGTCAAACTGCGCATCTGTGTGGATGGCGCCCGCTTCGGCGACAAATAAACCAACGCCAGGCGGCAAGGTATTGCGCGCTTTCTGCACCGCGTGATAAGAGATATCGACCCCGGTGCAATTGAAAAATGGGAGCGCATTTGAAAGGAAAAGGCCATAGGCGCAGCCGACATCCAGCAGGCGGCCCGAGGTGGCATGGTTACGAATTATTTTTAGAAAGGACTCCCATTTATAGTTTGGATTTCTCAACTGATAATTGGGGCCATACGCCTCATCAAAATACGATCCTTCAAACTTGGGTGCAGTTGTCATAACCATAAACAGCCTCTTTGATACAAAGAGACGAGCTCCTTTGAGTTACTGGTTGTTTTATTGTAACTACCTCAGTATAATCATTGCGAGTGAGCGCACTCCAGCGAGCGTGGCAATCTCCTCACCGGGAGCAGGGATTGCCACGCCGCCACACCTGTCCCTTGTTTCACCCCGCTGCTCTTCCGGGGGTGTCCTTCGGGAAAGAACAAAAGCGGCGGCTCGCAATGACAATTTCGGAATATGGCTGAGTAGTAACGTTTTATTTACAATCCCGGGAATATGCTTCCCAGGCCGCCGAATTATCTTTTAAAGCATAGGGAGTATCTGAATAGCCCAGGGAGAGCAGCTCTTCTTTTGAGATGCCAAGATCATTCTTTTGCATGACTATCAATTTACAGCCTGGCGCAGCCAGTTCCGTAACCACATCAGTTTTGTTTTCATTGTAATATTGAAATTCAATATCATAATCAGGGTTTGGCTTTTCAGTGCCCAAAAAAGTCACCAGGGAGATATTCCGGCCCTGATCGCGTAAGTAAGGTATCAGGGAAATATTTCGCTGGTAGATTGTGCCTTTGGCGGGGAAGTTTTTGACGACATTGCTAATAAACTCATCGAAGTTACTATTGAGCCGGGTCATTTCACTGTACGCGCCAACCAGCGTTCCTGAAAGCGTGACAAGACTGATCGCAATGATCAGCAAAACGACCAGGCGCTGCATCCAAACATGCTTAAACATGCCCAACAAAGCTTTTATGCCAAAGAGCGCAAAGAAAGACAAAGCCGGCACAAAGATCATCGAATAATAATTCCCGGCTATGATCGAAAAACACCGCAAGAAAATCAAAATCCCAAATGAAACTCCAAAAAATATCCGGTTTTTGGGGACCAAGAGGCCGCCAATCAGACCCAAAATCAGCAGTAAGCTGTAATAACTTGCCAACATTTGGACAAAGGTCACAAATGAGGAGAGCCAAAATGTTTTTTGGATTGGGCTCGGATTGAGGAGGTAACCAGTACCACTCCGAACTGCGTAAATGTAGTAAAAGCCGCCCCATTGACTCGCGATGAAATAGATGATTAAGAAAATAAGCAGGGTGATGTCGATTTTGCTGATCATTTTTCGCACAGAACGCATCTGCACACACAAAATGGCAAGGAATATCGCGCCGGCAGCCACCTGGAACATGCCGGTGTTTTTAAATATCCCGCCAATAATCAGAAAGAAAAGACCGAGGTTAACCTTTCCTCTCCAAATCCCGTACAGACCGATAAAACTCAGCAAGGCGGCCGGTAACTCAAAATTCGCTTTTAACGCATCGTAAGTGACCCCATTGCAGACGGTGACAAGAAATGCCAAAACGGCAACCAGGCTAAGGGCATCTGCCCCAACATCCACATAAACCAGAAAAACCAGCCATAAGAGAATGAAGAGCAGGTTTACAAGCGGAATGGCGATGTTCGTTGGGGTAAACCAGCTAAACACCAGGGCGATTCGCGCAGGGATGGGAACATCCACGGGCAGAACCGGCACATTGTTATCAAGGATCCAACGGTTTCTTTCATTTTCGATGGTGGCGATATACGTAGAGGCAAGCAGAAACAGCACAGTTAAAAACAGGAGCCCCACCAGCAAATAAATCCATTTCTTTTTTGACAATCGGCCTGGTATTTGTTTGATTACTCCCAAGACCTCCTGTCCAAAATCAGGCTTGACCCGAAACACCAGGAAATACAAGGGCAGGGCCGCCAATCCTAAATAAAAAACCAGCGGCATGGCGCGGTGCCGGAGTAACGCATCGCTATCTGCAAAGCTATATAAAATAATAACAATGGAAAATGGGAGGAGTAAAAACAGAGGCGCGTAATTGATAAAAGTTCGCCTGATATTCATCAAATGAGATCTCCAAGGTCAAGACTTGAGTGGAGGGGCGCAGAAACCCCCCATCGAAATTAATCACGCCAGGATAAGAAAATATTTTCACTTGATGGCCTGAAAAACGAATAAAATTATAACATCTTTCAAAAAATGCCATATCTTTGCTGAATCATAAAAAAACTCGGCGGGCTCAGTGGTGATATGCTCTTTTTGCGGTAAACTAAGTTGTGGCTTGCCGAAATTATGTGATCAAGCTCAAGAAAGTGATTAACCATGGAACCGAGTTTCACCCCTTATCTGGATAAACCCAACCAGTGGTCCAGCCATTCTCAGATTATTCTCTATCTGGCAGCCCTCCAGCCCGGTACAAGTGTGCTCGATATTGGGACGGCAACTGGAACAATTGGGCGTATGGGCCAAAACCTGGGATTAAGATTGACTGGTATCGAACCCAATCCTGATTGGGCAGACAAAGCACGTCCTTATTATGAAGCGATCGAAATTGGCACGATCGAAACTTGTCCCGAGCAATTCCTTCGCGAAAAGCAGGTGATTATTCTCGCAGATGTATTGGAACATATGCCCGATCCAGCACAAAGCCTGAAATATTTGATGAATCTGCAATCGAATGACACCCGTCTCATCATTTCTGTTCCCAATATTGCGAATATTTCCATACGCCTTTCTTTGCTGCTGGGAAACTGGAACTACACAGAACGAGGCATTTTGGATAAAACGCACTTGCAATTTTTTACTCGAAAAACCATCCTGCAGATGCTTGCGAAACTGAACCTGAAAGTTGAAAATATTTGGAGCACCCCTATCCCGCTGGAGAAGGTCTCGCCATTTTTCGAGAATTCGATCCTGGGCCGGATGATCTATCGCCTGCTGAAAATCGCTACCGATATTTTTCCGACTGTATTGGGATATCAATTTGTTATCACTGCCAGGAAGAATAATCCATGCTGACACCTGCCAAAATCGTTATTGTGTTGCCCGCCTACAATGCAGAAAAGACTCTCCTCAGGACGCTGGCGGAAATCCCCCCGGAATTTAAAACCACAGTGATCCTGGTGGATGATGCCTCAAAAGACAATACTGTCGCTGTTGCAAAAAACGCCGGCCTGATTGTATTTCGCCACGAAAAGAATCTTGGATACGGAGCAAATCAGAAAACTTGTTACCGCGAGGCTCTGGCGCTTGGCGCAGACGTGGTGGTCATGCTGCACCCAGACCACCAATACGATGCCACGGTCATCCCGCACATGGTGCGCCCCATGCTCGAAGATAATGCCGACGCGGTCTTTGGTTCACGCATGCTGGGCGGACGCCCGCTGGAAGGCGGCATGCCCTGGTGGAAATACGTGGCAAATGTGCTGCTGACCGCCATGGCGAACCTGGTTTTCAGGCATTACCTGACCGAAATCCATTCCGGTTTCCGCGCCTACACCCGCAAATATCTCGAAACCGTGCGGCTGGCAGACAACAGCAATGATTTCATCTTTGATACTGAAATCATCGCGCAAGGCATGGCCTGCAGCCTGACCTTTCAGGAAGTGCCGATCGTGACGCGCTACTTCCCGGAAGCCTCCTCGATCAATTTCCGGCGCAGCGTGGTGTACGGCTTCGGCATCCTGGCGGTGCTGACAAAATACTGGCTGCATTGGAACAAGCTCTGGCATTTCAAGCAGTTCGAGCCGCGCCAGCCATAACGCTGATGGATTGGATGCTTTTGACAATCTGGTCCGAATTGCGAGTCAGTAGTTACTGAAAGCCGGCATTTCTCAGGTTTTTCACAGCTTCTTCACAGCCAGCCGTATTAGAATGGAAAGCATGAAAACAGCGGCAAGCTGATTTCGCCCCCTCCTTTGAACCGCCCCCGCCGGACTGACCACCCGCAGCGGGGGCGTGATGGTTAATACGGGGCTTATGTTGTCATCCTTAAAGCGCGGCACAGCCAGCCTGTTGACGGATCCCATCCAGAAACTTTTGCAGTGAAGCGTTGGCCCCCCTGCTGCCGGCTCGTTTGACAAACCCGCACATCAACAACCTGGATGAAGCCAACGGACTTTCCTGCACCTGTTTGATGAGAATGGCCGCGTCATCCAGCCGGCCAGTGCGTATATACGCTTCAATAAACGGCATCCATTCAGCACTGTTATCAGTAGTCAGCCCCATTTTGATGACTTCATCCGCCAGGCGGGCGGCTTTCTTCCAGTCTCTGGCCTGGCGCGCCAGGTCAGCTCGCTCAAAATAATAGCACCAGCCCTGCGGCCGGGTGCCAAACAGCTTTACCGGGAATTGCGCCGGCTCAGGCGTGGTGATAATTGGCTCGACGTGCGCCAGCGTAAGCGCGATGGCAGGGATGGGGTAGACCTGGCTCAACTCTGGCTGTCCCGGATCGATCACTTTCAGGCAGCTTTGCGGGGAAAACCAGACCACCATCGTTTGACGCGCTCTGCCGGTAAAGTTTACGTTGCGTATAAAACGATGGAAGGTTGGGCCGGCCGAGGTATGGAAAATACCCATGCGGCTCAGGAAGTCATCTGTCAGCGGGAAAGCCCAATAATTGACATTCTCGCTGTGCTGATCCGGCTCGTACATGATATTTACAGGCAACGCCAGACCATAATCCCCTTCCATGTACAGCACATCCGCATCCTTTGCCACCCAAATGGATGTACCCGGTTTCAAACGCGGCACGCGCCAACTTAGCTCGCTCAGAAATTTCTGCTGGTTGCCCCAATCCGGCTGGTAAACGGCCAGTGTGTGCCAATTGTGGAACCCGACCGCCAACCCAATCAAAACAGCGGCCAGCGCCAGCCTGGCCACGGGTTTCGTTGTGATAAATAAAGTAAGACCTATCAAGGCCAGCCCGGAACCAAACACAAATGGGAAGGAAAAGCGGTCGCCCAGGCCGCCAAGCACGACTTCGCGCCCGATGCCCCAGACCGGCAATCCGGCCAGCAGGAGGCCTGCCAGCCCCACCCAGAAAGCCTGCTTCTCCCAGTGGTTTGATTCTGAACCCTGTAAAGGTTTCTTTAGAAAATAGAAAAATGCCAGGGAAAGCAGGCTGACAGCAACAAAAATCCAGAAGCAGTACCACCAGAAACCGGAGGAAAACGAGTATGAACTAAAAAAGTTATACAGCGGCTGCATCCAGGCCAGCAGGGAAGCTTTGAGAGGATCTGCCAGCATCGCAGCGCCTCGCTTGCTAAATTCCCAAGATGGATTGACCTGCATCTTCTCAATGATCGAACCGCTGTCAGTAGTTGTGCGCCCACTGTGAAACAATACCAGCCGGTAAAACAGATATACCAGCAGGGTTGCCAGGTATGGCAGCCAGTTGAAAAAAATATACTTGAGCCACTTGCGCCAGTCTGATTTAATATTGATGGATGTGCTTTGGGCAAAGAGCGCTGCCAGCAGCACAGGCCGAAACAATTCAAGCCCGATGAAATATTCCGTGATCGCAAGGTGCAGGATCGCCAAAGCGCAGGCCAGAGGTACAAACAAGAGCCGGTAACGTTGATTTCGGCAGGCAAACAGCATCAACCAGATGGACAGCGCCCATAAACACATACCACCAAAAAAGTCCAGAATGTAAGACAGCGGCAAGGCCTGTTGGGTGAAACCCGGGTAAACGGCGATGAAAGCCGCGACCAGGGCATTTTCAACGGGCCGGTCAGTCCACAATTCTCGCAAAACCAGCCAGCACAGGCTGGCGTTGACGGCCAGCACAGGCTGGCGTTGACGGCCAGCAACAGCACCACGGCCAGGTGCCAGCGCGCGGGTGTTTCGCCGATAAGCTGCATTAAATGTCCCAGCAAATAACCGTGAAAAGGGCGATCCATGGCGAAAGATTGGAAAACGCCTACCGAGCCCATGGCGTGGTAATTCCACAGCACAAACCAGTCATCCCAGAAATAGCCCAAATTGGCCATTGAACCATAACTGATGGCGCACAGCAGCAAAATAAAAAGCGGAACAAGTTTTTCGGGAATTTTGAAATTGATCTTCATTCTCAACCCTTTAGCCGGCAATTTCATATCGAAAGTGTAACTGCTCACGGGGTGGTGTTTTTTGGGCGGAGCAAACCATCGAAATTTAGTTCATTTACCCACATTTTTTCCGAATGGAAAGTACCCACGATTTGCTCCCGCAAGGGCATCGGGACGATGTTAGCAAATCGTTCAGTATGACGGAACATGGTGAGCAGTTACTCGAAAGTTTGATATTCTTCCTCTTCACATTTATCTCACAACCGCCTCACAGCTAACTACCCTAAAATGATAACATAAAACCAGTGAAAGACTGGTTTTTTCATTTCATCTCTTCCCTCCATTGAAACGCCCCGCCGGGCTGACCAACCGCGGCGGGGGCGTGATGTTTTATTCGACTTTCGCGTATAATGACCCATTGCCCGCTGGATAGTACGCCCGGCGAGCAAAACATTTCAACAAAGCATGGGTAATCCACCGAATGAATGATCTTTCTCTGACAAACAATTCCCCGCAAACCACCCGCCCGGCGCGTAAGCTGACCGGGCTGGTCTTTGACGTTTTACTGGTAGCCCTGATCCTGACCGGGATTTTCTTCCGCTTCAACTGGGTCAACTGGAGCCAGGGCACCAACCTGCACCCCGATGAGTACGGGCTGACCAACACCCTGACCCAGCTCTCCATCCCCAAAAGCATCGGGGATTACTTCAACACACGCCTCTCGCCGCTCAGCCCCTACCAGAAATATAGCGCCAACGGCCAACCCGCCCAATCCGGGCCGGACAACCGTATGCGCTGGGGCCAACTCCCCATCACCATCATCCGCTGGACAGGCGAAGCCACCGGCAACACCGGCTACAACGAAATCCGCCTGTTGGGGCGCAGCCTCTCGGCCCTGTTTGACACGCTGACCCTGCTGCTGATCTTCATGATCGGGCGCAAGCTGTACGGACAGCGGGCCGGGCTGCTGGCCGCCGCCCTCAGCGCGCTGGCCGTCATGCAGATCCAGCAGTCGCATTTCATGACAGTCGATAACTTCGGCACCTTCTTCACCACATTAGGGCTGTATGCCTGCGTGGAAATCGCGGCGCGCCCGCCCGTGGAACGCGGCGCGGCTGGCAGCCCCGCAGGGCACATGTCCTACCGCCTGGCGCATAACATCTGGGCCTGGTACCTGCTGTTTGGGGCGGCCTTCGGGCTGGCGCTGGCCTGCAAGGTCAACCTGCTGCCCGTGGGCGGGCTGGTGCTGATGGCGGCCTTTATCAGCGTCGCCGATCTGAAGCTTAAACAGGAAGCCGACCTGCTGCGCATCTTTGGCGTGACGGCCGCGCTGCTGGCGCTGGCCTTCATCAGCGCCGGGATCGTCTTCCGTGTAGCCCAGCCGATGAGCTTCCGGGCCGAAACCGGTGACACCAGCATCCTGACCCTGCATCCCAACCAGGATTGGAGCGACAGCATGAAAGTCGCCTCGGATGAGTCGAGCGGCGTGGGCGGCGGCCCGCCCGGCGAGCAGTGGGCCCACCGCCCAGCCATCCTCTTTCCTTTAACAAACATGGTGGTGTGGGGCATGGGGTTGCCACTCGGTTTCGCGGCCTGGCTGGCCTTTGGGGCGGCGCTCTGGCAGTTGATACGCGGCCGGAACTGGCGGGCGCATCTGCTGCCGCTGGTATGGGTCGGCGGTTACTTTTTGTTCATGGGCACGCGCTGGGTCAAATCGGTGCGCTACTTCCTGCCGATCTACCCCTTCCTGTGCCTGCTGGCAGCCTGGGGTCTGCTGGCGCTGTGGCAGTCGGCCACCCGCGAAGCGCAGCCCGCCCGGCGATCACTGCGCATCGTGCTGGCCGGCAGCCTGCTGGGCGTGACATTGTTCGGCACGCTGGCCTGGGCTGGCAGCTTTGTGCAGGCCGTTTACCTGCAGCCGGTGACGCGCATTCAGGCCGCCAAATGGATTTACCAGAACATCCCCGGGCCGTTTACGCTGACCATTTTGTCGGCTGATGGCAGCACTTACCACCTGCCGCTGAACGCGCAGGATGATCTGCACATCAGCACCGCCATCCCATACAGCGCCAGCTTCAAACTGCCGCAGGACGGGCTGCTGACCCAGGTGGTCATGCCGCACGTCCAGGCCGGCCAACCGGGCAGCTTGCACCTGGTCATCGCGCAGGATGCCGATGGAAAGTTTGCCCTGGGCGAAACCGACCAGCCCTATGACGGCGCGGGCGGCCCGCTGACCGCCACCTTCAAAGATATCGCGCTGCAAAAAAACGCCAGTTATTTCCTGGTGGTCTTCGGCAGCGGCGCGGCGCCGGTCAGCATCAACAAAAACGTGGTGGCCAACGAGAGCTGGGATGAGGGCCTGCCGATGCCGTTTGACGGCTACGATCCGTTTGGCGGGCTGTACAGCGGCCGGACGATGGAAGTGCGCTGGCCGGATGACGCCCACAAGCGCGATGTGCTGCTTGGCACGCTGGCCGAAACTGATTACCTGATCATGCCCAGCCAGCGTTCCATCTGGTCCACCTGCCGCCTGCCGCTGACCTACCCGATGACGATGGAATATTACCGGGCGCTGTTCGATGGGCGCCTGGGCTTTGACAAGGTGGCCAGCTTCAGCGCGCCCTTCCAGCTCGGCCCGCTGCAAGTCTCGGATGTGGGCGGCAGCGCGGCCTGGAACGCAGCCCCGGCCCTGCCGCTTTTCAACCACAACTGGCTGGCGTCAGAAGAGGCCTTCAGTGTTTATGACCATCCGCCAGTCTGGATATTCAAGAAACGCGCCGATTTTAATCTGGAGAATGCCCGCCAGATCCTGAGCGCCGTGGATCTCTCGAAAGTGGTGGTGCAGTCGCCCGTGGATGCGAGCGGCGATTGGTGCCCGGCGCAGTAGGGAATGCTTCCGCAAAACCTGCCGGGGCACAGCAAGGCTGTGGCCCGGCGAATGTATAAAAAAACACAAATGCTCGAGTAAAATAGACCCATGAATGAACCCGATTTCAAAATCATCCATCCGGAGCCGCTGCTGATCGTAATCTCCGGCCCGTCCGGCGTTGGCAAGGATTCTGTCCTGAACCGCATGAAATCGCGCGGGCTGCCATTTCACTTTGTCGTCACGGCCACCACCCGCCCCATGCGCGCGGGAGAAGTCAACGGCCAGGACTATATCTTCGTCAGCAGTGACGAATTCGCGCACATGATCGAAAGCAACGAGCTGCTTGAATACGCCATCGTTTATAACGATTACAAGGGCATCCCCAAGCAGCAGGTGCGCGCCGCGCTGGCCAGCGGCCAGGATGTGATCATGCGCATCGATGTGCAGGGCGCCGCCACCATCCGCAAGCTGGTGCCAGACGCGGTGCTGATCTTTCTGACGACCGAGAGCGAAGAGGATATGGTGCAGCGCCTGCTGGCCCGCCAGACCGAAACGCCCGAAGGGCTGAAGCTGCGCATCGCCACCGCCCGCCAGGAACTCAAACGCGCCAACGAATTTGATTATGCGGTCATCAACAAACAGGCCCACCTGGATGAAACCGTCAACGACATCTCGGCCATTATTTGCGCCGAGCATCACCGTGTCATTCCCCGAAAAGTAACCCTGTGAACAATAATTCTGGAAATCCCAATACAAGCGGTGGCGGGGCGACACCGTCATACTCAAGCCCACCGCCGCCGGTCGTCACCGAAAATTTGGTCAGCCCGGTTGTGACCTATGTGCTGATCGCCGTGACAACGGTGATCTACCTGCTGCAACTCGGCACCGAAAAGTTTTTCGGCACGGATATCCCGGCCCTGCTGGGTGTGAAGTCGAACGAACTCATTCTGGCCGGCCAGTACTGGCGCCTGATCACACCCATGTTCCTGCACGGCTCGCCCCTGCACATCGGCTTTAATATGTACGCGCTGGTGATCATCGGCACCGGGCTGGAGCGGCGCTTTGGTCATGGGCGCTTCCTGTTGCTGTACGTGCTGGGCGCGATTGGCGGAAATGTGATGTCTTTCATGCTTTCCCCGGTCGATTCGCTGGGCGCTTCGACCGCCATCTTCGGCCTGCTGGGCGCCGAAATGGTTTTTTTCTACCAGAACCGTGAGATTTTTGGCAAAGGCGCGCGCCGCGCCCTGCAAAACGTGATCACCGTGGCGGCCATCAACCTGGTCATCGGGCTGTCGCCCGGTATCGATAACTGGGGCCACCTGGGCGGATTGATGGCCGGGCTGATCTTTTGCTGGTTCGCCGGGCCCAAGCTGCACCTGGAAGGCGGTTACCCGTCCTTGAGTGTGGTGGATGAGCGCGGTATCCAGGATCAGGTGCTGGGCGCCTTCCTGGTGATCCTGTTGTTTGGCTTTTTGGCTGGCATGAAGATTTTGGGGGTTGTCTAAGAAAAACAGGTGTCGGGTGTCGGGTAACGCGTAAGTGCGGGCTGAAACAACCCTCTCCTTCCGTAAGAGGTGCAACGCACTTTCCGATTGCGCCAGCACCAAACCAGGCCAGGCGCCTTGAGGATGAGCATCACTTGCCAGCGTGAAAGTGCGTTGCACCTTAGTGCGGGGTGTGGTGTGGTGAGTGCGCTTCGCAGGGACACGGTGCTGCCGTGTCCGGCTCGCGCAACAATGCCAATAGCCCCCTGGATTTGTATTGCGACAAATATCACAATACAAAGGAGCATCTTCATTATATTTTCTGGTATATTTGCGTGCGTTGCAATTTGAAAAATGCTCAAAACTGAAATATCAATGTTAAATATTACGGCAAAAGTGTAATCATTACCATCTTTCAAATTCGCGGCATCGCACGGATCAAACTATTCAAAAAAATGTGAGGGAATCCAATGAAACAAATTTGTGTCATCGGCGTTGGTTATGTAGGCATCGTCACAGGCGCCTGCTTTGCAGACCTGGGTAACCGCGTCATTGCGCTGGATGTCAATGAAAAGCGCATCGAAAATCTGAACAAAGGCATCATGCCGATCTACGAACCCGGGCTGGAAGAACTGGTCAAACGCAACGTGCACGCCGGGCGGCTGACCTTCACCACCGACTACGCCGAAGCAGTCACGGGCACAGAATTCGCCTTCATCGCCGTTGGCACGCCCTCGGGCGGCAGCGGCGAAGCCGACCTGCAGTATGTGGCCGCGGCGGCCAAGAGCATCGCCGAGAACATGACCGCGCCGCTGGTCATCATCAACAAGTCGACCGTGCCGGTGGGCACTGGCGACTGGGTGGCGGATATCGTCAAGCGCAGCCAGAAGACCCCGATCGATTTCGCGGTGGTCTCCTGCCCCGAGTTCCTGCGCGAAGGCTCGGCCATCGGCGACTTCTCGCAGCCGCACCGCACCGTGCTGGGTTCAACCGACAAGGATGCCGCCAATAAGGTGGCGCAACTGCACCTGCCGCTGCGCGCCCCGATCGTCATCACCGATCTGCGCACCGCCGAAATGATCAAATACGCCTCGAACGCCTTCCTGGCCACCAAGATCTCCTTCATCAATGAAATCGCCAACATTTGCGAAGCGCTCGGCGCGGATGTCAAAGAAGTGGCCGCCGGCATGGGCTATGACGCCCGCATCGGGCGGCATTTCCTGGATGCCGGTCTGGGCTGGGGCGGTTCGTGCTTCCCCAAGGATGTCCTGGCGCTGGCTTACATGGCCGAGGAAGCCGGGCTCGACCCGCGCATTCTGAACACGGTCATGGATGTCAACTACGAACGCCGCAAGACGGCTGTCGAACACGTCAAGGCCATGGTGGGCGGCTCGCTGCAGGGCAAAACCATCGGGCTGCTGGGGCTGGCTTTCAAGCCCAACACCGATGACATGCGCGATGCGCCCGCCATCGATATCGCTCAGGAGCTGAACGCGGCTGGCGCGGTGGTGCGCGGGTACGACCCGGTGGCCATGGACGTGGCGCGCGGCATTCTCCCGGCGGTCGAGATGGTCTCTGATCCCTACAGCCTGGCGACCGGCTGCGACGCCGTGATGGTCATCACCGAGTGGAACGAGTTCAAGCAGCTCGATCTGAGCAAGCTGAAGGGCCTGCTCAAAAGCCCGGTGATCTACGATGGCCGCAATATCTACGACCCGGCCACCGTGCGCGCGCTCGGCTACACCTACCGCGCCATCGGGCGCTAAAGAGTTTTCCGCACCATTTGAATGTCATTGCGAGTGAGCATTTCCCAGCGAGCGCGGCAATCTCGACCTGCAACCAGGGATTGTTTCGGTCAGGGAAAATCTTCCCGTTCGTAAAGGCATGTTGACTCCCCGAGACTTCCGATTTCTTAAAGAAATCGGAAGTCTGATAATGAGACTATGACCACACCCCCCGTTTGTGACTACGAAGGCTCCGATTACCAGACTTCCTTTTGGGAGCAGGGCGGACGACAGTACGAAGACCGCGCCGAGGCCATCGCGCTCAAGCGCCTGTTACCCGCGCGCGGCGAACTGCTGCTGGAACTGGGCGCCGGCGCGGGGCGCAACACGCCGCGTTATACCGGCTATGAGCGCATCGTGCTGCTGGACTATTCGCGCACGCAGCTCCAGCAGGCGCGCGCGCGCCTGGGCAATTCTCCACGCTTCATCTATGTGGCCGCCGATATCTACAAGCTGCCGTTTATCGACGGCTTGTTTGACGGCGCGACCATGATCCGCACGCTGCACCACATGGCCGAGGCGCCGCGCGCGCTGGCCCAGGTGCGGCGCGTGCTGCAGCCCGGCGCGGTGTTCATCCTGGAATATGCCAACAAACTCAACCTGAAAGCCATCCTGCGCTACTGGCTCGGCAAACAGAGCTGGAGCCCGTTCAGCCGCGAACCGGTCGAATTTGAAAAGTTAAATTTTGACTTCCACCCGGCTGCCATCCGCGAGTGGCTGGCGGCGCTCAGCTTTACCATCCAGAAGGTGCTGACGGTTTCGCACTTGCGGGTCGGGCTGCTGAAACGCGCCCTGCCCGCCGGGCTGCTGGCCGGGCTGGACGGGCTGTTACAGCCGACTGGCGCGCTGTTGCAGGTCAGCCCGAGCGTCTTTGTGCGCGCGCAGCTGCCCGGGACGTCCGCCGCCGCCCGGCCCGCGAACCTGCTGGATTTTTTCCGCTGCCCGGAATGCGGCGCCGGCCCGCTGCAGGATCAGGGCGAGGCCCTGCTCTGCACAGGCTGCGGCAAAAAATGGGGCGTGCATGATGGGATTTACGATTTCCGCGAAGCGTTGATTGTGTAAGAGCGGGTCTCACCTGCGGGCCATGGCATCTTGTTGGAAAGGTAAGGGCGGGTCTTTCGTTCGGGCGATGGATCCTGGCCTGGCGTGATCCTCGCGGGCTGGAAATCTTTGCTGTCATGAGAGACCCGCCCCTACCTTCATCGGCGGCCATTGCGGTTAAGGTGGAACATCCATTCGGGCAGCGGATACCTGCCAGACGTGATCACGATGTGCAAGGGGCGGGTCTGCATGCAACGTCTCTACCACGCGGATTGAACCCGAAAAAATGATAAAAGCGCCTCCCGTGAAAAATTCACGGGAGGCGCTTTT
>CAIWAX010000400.1 GCA_903910795.1 uncultured Anaerolineae bacterium | reverse complement strand
AGCTGACAAAGCCTGGCAATCCGACAAGAAATTATCGGAATTTCTGCATCAGTTTTTATCGGAGTACAACGACCGTACGCATCAGGGATTACCCATTCCGGGTTTGTCTCCCGATGAATATGCCAAGCGTATCTGGCTTATATAACCCGTAGTGTTCAACCGTTATCTGATGAATACAAAAGTTGGATGGATGAATGGATAGAAACGATTTCCTCTCACAAAAAGCGGGACAGGCTGTATTTACGCCAAAGGGCTACTGGGCTTTCATTCCTGCTCCTCTGCCGCCTGAAATTTCTTACGACTCCCAGCTTGTCCTGGCCCTCTCCAGAGCAGATGCTGCGCTCAGTGAACTATCCGGGCTCGGGCGTAATGTTATTAATCCACACCTCTTGATTGCATCCTATATCCGCAAAGAAGCTGTGCTTTCCTCGAGAATCGAGGGGACCCGCGCGGGAATTGCCGATTTGCTATTAGATGATCTTGAAACCTCGGACAATGCTTTGAGCAGCCCTGATTTAAGAGAAGTTCAAAATTACGTTTCGGCACTCGAATACGGGATTGACCGCCTGAATTCTTTACCACTATCCTTACGCCTGGTTCGTGAAATTCATGCGCGGCTCATGGAAGATGTGCGTGGCGGAAACGCGACTCCAGGTGAGTTTCGGCACTCGCAAAATTGGATCGGACCGGCAGGCTCAACTCTGGCAAATGCACCTTACGTTCCTCCACCGGCAGACGAAATGATGGACTGTCTGACCAAATGGGAGTTGTTTCTGCAAGATCGCGGAAACTTCCCTGACCTGATCCAATGCGCGCTACTCCATGAGCAATTTGAGGCGATTCATCCATTCCTCGATGGGAATGGCCGCATTGGACGTTTGCTGACCACGCTATTCCTGATCGAGCGCAGACGGTTATCCCAACCACTGCTGTATCTGTCCGCCTACATCGAGGCCCACCGGCAGGAATATTACGATTTGCTCCAGCGCGTGAGAACGCATGGCGATTGGAACTCCTGGCTGCATTATTTCTTGCGGGGTGTGGAGGAAACAGCAAAGCAGGCAGTGCAACAGGCCAGTGCATTGATGGATCTGCGGGAAGAACTTCATACCGAGATTCGCAGCAAACCAAAGGCGGCGGCTCTGATTGACCCTCTTTTCACCAATCCTTATATGACAGTTTCCCGGGCAGCTGAATTGTTACAGGTGTCCCTCCCTACCGCCCGACAGATTGTAAGGACATTGGAAGAAACCGGCGTACTGCATGAAGTTACCGGTCGCACATGGGGGAAAACCTATGTAGCTGCCAGTATCCTGAAACTCATAGAATCTCCAATGGAGTAGCAATTTCCTGTCAGGTCAGGTTGATATTTCCGGATGAAAGGGATCGCCAATCCTCTCAGGAACAAATCCGGGGTCCCCTGAAAAGAAGGCAGCCCCTGGTTGATTTCTTATTTTGATTTCAGCATCATGATTTTCATCGCGGCCAGAATCAATCCCCATCCTTCCACCATCAGACTGCCAAAGCAAAGAAATTGACTGCCTGCAGGTGGAAGGTGGAAAATTCAAGCCGGTTGAAATCAAGTCCGGTAAAACCATGTCCACAACCTATTTTGACAACCTTAAGTATTGGTACACACTGGCTGGAGCATCTTCTGAACAAGGCGTAGTTGTTTATGGAGGCGATCAAACCATGCAAACCAGTTCCGGCGCACTGGTCAGTTGGCGGCAATTGGATCGTATCCGTTGCCTCCCCTGTTAAAAGCGAATTCTTAGAAATTTCCCCTGTAAAAATAACCCATCCTGCGCGGTACATATCTGATATATGGGTATAAATTCAGGCTGGAGTGGAATGTGCCCGGCAGATAAAGAATAAACGTATCATCTCAAAAAGTAGTGGCTAGGCGAGTGAATACGACCAGCCCAGGTTGAGTTCTTTGGTTCGTTTTTGGATCAATTCGGCAAGTGGCGGAATAGACCTGGCCTTTATAATCCGGTCGCGGATATATTCATAGAAATTGATACCCAGTTTTTTGGTTGTTGCTGCCAGTGTCATGAATGTGTCCCAAGCTCGCTTTCCGTCTTCCGTGCGCGGGCCAAAACTGATATCGCGTTTTCGCACTCGAAAGCGTGCCGCTAATTCTGCTGCATTGTTATGCAAAGGTAATTCCGGGTGTTTTAGTACGAGTAACAGCGAATCTTTTTTGGCTCTCGTTTTCGCGATGCGTTTGTCCAGTTCGGCGTAGCCGGTTTGTGAGGCAAAAAGCTCGTCAAACTTGGTTTCCAGTTGTATGGCTGCTTCTGGGGTGGGTTGCCCGCGATAGTCGAGCAATTGATCATAAAACTCCCAGAAGCGTTTGAGAAAGGCTCTCAGGAGTTCCTGATTAAGGTTTACAACAGGTATAAGTTTCTTGTAATGTCGGCCTTCATGGACCCAACACAGCATCATTGAAATGGTCAACCAGTTAAACTGCGGTGCATCATCGCAAAGCAAAGTCCTGATGACTGGAACACCGGTTTCCGCGTGGTAGGCAGCCACTGCTGCCGCATCGATAATGGCTTTGCGCTGTTGAACTGGCAAGTCTGGCAAGCTTTCATCCAGGCGCAGAATGAAGGAGGCCTCATCCGAAACCGTTTCAGTTTGCCAATTTTCTAGGATTTGGCGCGTAGTTTTGGACAGAGGTAAGCCTTCCAGGTAGGTCATCGTTTCGGCATTGATCAGAAAAATGCGTGGGCGCCCATTACGCAGTACGTCCAAGACAGTCAATCGGTCTTTGTGCGGTCTTGTATGAAAAGATGTGTAAAGCGGGTTGCACAGGATGTGACAGGATTGGTTTTGTCCGTTGACGCGAGTAAGAGTGTCGTCTGTTTGTTGATAGGGAGTGCTGCGCAGGCCCGCTTCAACTACTGCGTCGCTTTCCGCATGAAACTCTTCTTGACCTTTGATCAACATGTTTGAGATTTGTCCGGGCGAGATCTGAATACCAATATGTCCAAGAAATTCCAAGATCTTTGGCTCCGTCATTTGACTACCAAAGTAAAGCGTTCGAGTTAGCGTTTTAATGCCGGGCCCAAATTGACCTTCGTATCCGGCTGGCAGACCCGCCAAATAGGATTTATGCTCGAATGGCGAATAATATTTCTCTTTGTGAAAGAGCACATTCTCTGTCTGCAAGGCGATATCTTGAATTACAACATCTTCGTGCCCTTTGAAGACCGCATCTCCGGGCAGGATTTCTCGATCGATTTTCAACACTTCTTCACGATCGATCACAATGTTGGCTTTTTTACTCTTTTTGTGCCGCTCACGCGTTTTATGCCGCTCTTTCTCAGATGAATGCTTGGCAGCAGGCTGTGGAGTGTTACTTTTGATATCCGGTTTCCCTTGCTCACCCTTCAGCCGGTTGATCTCATCTCGCAATTCCTGAATCTCTTTGCGAGCTTTTCGCAGTTCGATAGAGAACTCCTCAATCTGGTTTAGTAACATCTTCACCAATTTGAGAGCGTTTTCTTCATGTATTCCGCTGAGGTCAAGGTTTTCGAACATGCAGTCGGTAGTTTACTCACCTTTGTCTATTCTGGATAGCCACCATTTTTTGATAAGATACGAATAAACCATCAAAAAATGAACAGACACCTCTACATGCAGGGGTGTTTGTTCATTTACTGTTCCTGTAAACAATCACGCCACAACTGAATGGTTTGCCTGTATCTACCTTCATAATACAACGGTTTCTGCCAACCTGGATAAGAAGTGGTAATCTATTAAATAATGGCTTATTTATAAAAGGTGGCTTAAAATGGAATTCAGGGTTCAAGTGCATTCAGGGGGCAGATTTGTGCTCCCATCAAAATTACGCAAAGAATTGCAAATCAAAGCCGGCGACGAAATCATTTTACGCCTTGAGAATGGATCGGTTCGGTTGGTTCCACTCCACCAGGCTGTGATCATCGCTCAACAAACCGTCAAGAAATATGTTCCGCAAGGAACTT
>CAIWAX010000399.1 GCA_903910795.1 uncultured Anaerolineae bacterium | reverse complement strand
GAATACAAAGCTTCTCGGTATTGTCAAACGCAAGCATAAATCCGATAAACCGGAACCATTGGCTTTCGTTCAATCCTTGACAGTTTCATAAAAACCTTAACTTGTGACTGATGCCGTAAGTCCGATTCTCGCAGAGAATATTAGAATGCATGTGCTATGATTGGGGCATGACAGAATCCAGCACCTACATCGTTACTCCCCCCATGCGCAAATACGAGATCATCTACAAAGGTCAATTGGTAAAGACGCTCGATGCTCAACTGGCAAATACAGTCAGTTTGCCGGGTTACGTTTTGTTTGTGGTGAACGATAACCCTGGGGATATGGGCACGTTTAGAGTTGTTGGACAGTTCGCCACTGCCGAGTATTCCTGGGCAGAGTTACCAACCTAGAGATTACCTAGAGGAGATGCTATGTACGATATTCAGGCAAAGGATTATGGGTACGATATTATCTGCACCGGGGAAATTCATCTTCCGGATCTCGCGTCTCTTTATGTTGATATTCGGAATGCCGGTGTGGATGGTTCCTGCATCGTTCTGGATATGGGGGCCGTAGAGAAGTTCTGCGATTGTCTGGAAAATGGTTTATCCATGTTTCAGGAAAACATCTTCGATGATGGTGTGAATAAACTGATCATCGTGCTTGGTGATCGCAGCAAGGTGAATGTAGTGAACTTTGGTCTGAAGATTGGTGACCTGCACGACAAATTGAAGTTTGCCCATAAAGACGATAATGTTCCTGCTCTCTGCAAGACCTGGTTTCCAAAACTCACTCAAGAAATTGAGTGAGCTTTTTAACTTATACAAATCAATTATCTCAAAATTGTTATTTGAAGTAACTGACCTTTTGTTGACCATCACTTTGAACAACAACATACCGCACACTTGTACATTTAGAGCCGCAACCGTGTTGCAACTCACCCTGTATTATTTGATCGGCTGAAGCCATGCTACCAGTATAACAACCTGCTCCCCATTGTGCTTTAACAGTAGAGTCTTTTTCAAAATATGCCACAGTGCCTTCGCCGGTTCCACCAGAGTCATATTGAGCAATACCATTAATAGTAATATCGCCAATAACAAATGTTCCTACTGAAATTTTGCGGGTTTCGCCATTTTTAAATTCAGAACACAAAGTCAAATCTCCACTCGATGGTACATTTGTTGAAGTTGTTTGAATAATTGGAGGTTGTGTTTCCAGAGTTGGGATTGGAGTTTCGCTTGCACTTACAGAAGTAGGCGTTGTGTTTACATAATTGCCATCGCAACCGAGAGACTTGCTTGTGCGATTATTGAATTCGACATTCGCAATTTTATCGAAAGTAACCTGAGCTTTGCCATCTCCATAAATGACATCAAAAAGACCTTTGACGCGTGTGACTTTCCATTGTATGGTGTGTTCAAGATATGTACCCGGAGGATTGCTAAGGGTGATATCGTGGTTTTTTTCAGCAGTCAAACCATAGTCTTTGGCCAAAGCGGCTGTTATGCTGGATTCTAGTTGAACTTCTAATTCGGATGGAATTGGAGTACCTGTGACCAAGCCACCCGCTCCTACACTTACTTGAAAGGTTGCCTTTTGAGTTTCAATAGTTTTATAACCCACGGTATAAGTTGGATTAGCTCCATCACAATTATTTACTCGTTCTATTTGAGTTTCGATTATTGGCGTTCTCTCCAATATTTGAGGATCGTTAATTTGCTGGGGAACAATATAGCCATTATTTCCAGATGAAGTACCGCAGCTAACCAGAAGAAAAGCGATGAGTACCATTGATGATAAGGCATTCTTTTTCATATATCCCCCTTAGAGAATGTAGATTAATTTCTGTCCATAAACTAAAAAAAAAGCAAGAATAGCGCAAATGCAAAAAATAAGGAAAAGCACAACACCTGTCAGAATCCATACAATAGCATGAACTTTTCGAGGTATTGGTGCGTCGTTGGGTTCACTCATGCGAATTACTTTACAAACTAAATTCTACGTCAATCGATGCCTTCGCTAGAATAGATGAAAGAAACAGAGGCTAATCGAGTAAAGTTGTGTCTCTCACAACCAACTTACTCGGAAAAGCTTATGACAGAGATTTTAGCACTTTTATAAAACATTTCACTTTTTTTAGAGAAAACGACTTTTAAGAAAATAACCCATGTGATGTATGCGATGCTGGTGTTAAACGGACGAATAGCCTGGCGCATGTCATCATAATTAACATTGACCTTGAATTGATTTATTATCGAATAACCACTGTCCATTCGCGGAAAAATATTTTGAAATCGTGAATTCTTTTTACTCCACATATAGGGGTTGGGTTCCATGTAACCCAATATGCAGGGGTCCTCTTGTAACGGGTTCAAACGACTACACAGGAACATCGCAACTTTTGGCGCATATTTCGCTTATCTCATTTGCAAAATATGCTCCACCAACTGGATTGCCCATTTTTGAATTCGGATTAGCTAAATTTAGGGCGAAAAACTGGTTTTTACGAAAGAATTCACGAAAGTCATTTTAATCTCCGCGAATGGACAGTAACCAAGTTCATTGATTGTACCTTTGGAAGCCATTTTAAATGATGTAATGGATAATAACCGGCGCTGTCAGGTTCACTGGCTGCTGGGGACAGCGGTTTATCCAAAAAGCGACAAGGATCGTGATCTTGGAGTTTGGAGCTTTCTGGAAACCTTCGATGGTTTTCTCCTCCAAAGTTCAAAAGGGAGAGATGTATTGGTTAAAAAATTGGGGTTGCAATGCCTGAATTTCCCCAATTTTGCGGTTTACTTGTTTGACAATTTCAAGCACGGAGTTGCTCAGGTGGAGAATGCAGAGACGTTGGCCATCCTTATGGGAAACGCCTTGATAGGCTTGATGCAGAATGATCTCGCCCTGAAATTTTTCAGGGAAAGAAATATCGATGAAAGGGAAATGCGCGGGAGTCGCTACGGCAGCATCGGCGCAGCCGCCTTGGTGTATGATCCTTCATCGTTGCAGGCTGCCTGTGCGAACCGCTGTGCCAACCAGTTTTTGATGGATCAAATTCTGAGTGCGCCATCGGATGGACAGGCCGGTATTGCGCTTTTTGTACAGATAGAAGAAAAACTGGGGAAAGCGTACAACTGGTTGAGTAAATTGACATCCAAATTGCCCCGGCCCATTGGATCTGTGAGCCTGGATACAGAAAAACTTTTCATGTCAGCAGTGGTTTCCGATTTCAGTCTGGCTGAGTTGGATTATGAACATTTCGACCAGACCCAGTGGCAGGCGGAAATTGAGAACTACAAATCCCAGTTTGACCAGGAAAGGCTGCCAGGTTTAATCCTGGCTGTGGATTCAAACTATCAGGAATTTGAAAATCAAACAGTTGCGGACTTGGCCGTTTTCCTGGATCATTTACCTTTGGATGTAAACTTATACCCGGGCGGCATTCAAAATGCCTCGCAAGTGCTGAAATTATTGTCAGAATATATAAAATATTTATCTACTGAGATTGGGAAATTATCCGGCCAAGTTGCTGCTCGCCAGGCTGCTATTGCCCAAAAGCTAACTGAACAGAGCCAGCAACTTGGTAATCTTATAAAACATGCGCCAAAGCTTCCATTCTATTTGCGTATCCTGCCTGGTTTTGTTCGAAAATGGCTGGCGCCTTATTTTTATATTTGGAGATACAGTCGGCAATTATATTTAATCTATTCTTTGCAAAGTGAATGCACGGAATTGATAGGCCAATTTTGTGGCTTGAGCGTTGAATTGCAAGCCCTGGAAAAGGTGGGCGGTATCATTCCGGTATTGCTCGAAAAACTCACCAATGCCGAAACTGATTTGAAGGAATTCGAAGAAAAGATCAGGAAGACAGCCGAATCATTTGCATTACCCTGGGGAGAATTTCCGCTGGCGGCCAAAGAAAACGGTTGGCTGAAGCTTTTTCGTTTGCCGGTTGCGGATGAATGCCTGGCAAATTGGGCTTATGGACATTGGCTCCCCAACCTGTCTCTCTGGCTGCAAGATTTTCTTGGAAACGATAAATTGTTTGTTGATTGGCGTGCGGTTGAGCAGGAGGCTCTGGCAGCCTGGGTTTCCGGCCAGGCTACCCACACCTATCAACCGATCTGGTCACTCGATCTGGAGAAGATTCTGCAGCTATGGCAGGCGAAGACCCCTGGTTTTGTCGCCCCCGCACCGCTTTCTCCTGACATTATCGATACCTGTATGAATGTTGCGGTGCCTCCATTACGCCCCAATTTTGATGCAGTTGGAGGGTCGGGCAATTCAATCGTCTCCTTCCACAGGCTGACAGGAAAACCGGAATGGAAATTATGTTGCCAGGCTCAAAGCCCCCAATCCGCATCCAGATGGCAGGCAATCTTTACGGGTGACCCTTACACAGCGGTTTTCATGCAGTTCCAGCATGAGGTACCGCTTAATTCCCTGGTGGACAGCTTTGGTTTTGCAAGCCGAAGAATGAAAGCCCTTCCGCTGGAACAGCGCAAAGCTTATGATCTATTCTTGGAACTGGAACATGAATCCGCACCTGTTCCAGAATCCACCGATCCCAATGATCCGGACCTGATCGTTAAAACCTTCACATGGAAATTTCGGCCCAAAGGCTCGAGTAAAGAGCGTGATTACGCCATCCAACTCCCGATCTCACGCAAGCGTTATGAATATCACCGCCGGTTGCCGCGCTTGAACGGGCAATGGAATGTTTACGCCCAGGAAGAAATGCCCGAGGTGCGTATCCTAACAAGTGAATTCCAAAAGCTGCACGCCAGCGAAAAATGGTCCACTTTCAACCAGGCATTTAACGTGTTAAGCTTCGTTCAAGGCTGCGTTCCCTATAAATATGATATCGATTCGACCGGGTATGAAGATTGGGCGCGTTACCCGATTGAAACTCTCATGGAAGGCACCGGTGATTGCGAGGATGTTGCCATCCTATGCGCCGCCATCATTGCTCGGCTGGGATTCCAGGTGGTTTTATTGCTCTATCCGAAGCACCTGGCCTTTGGTGTGGCTGGCGCAGACAACCTGAAAGGCAATTACATCCACGATCCACAGACTGGGCTGCGCTATTTTTACGGCGAAGCTACCGCTAAAGGCTGGATTCTGGGCCAGGTGCCGGATGAATTTAAAAATGTGATACCTGATACGATTCTGCCGGTCAAGATATTGATCCAGGAATAGAAAAGCCGCCCAAACTGGGAATGGAAGATGTCAAAACCATTTATCAGGATCACCTGGGTCACGCTGATATTCCTCACTGCCCGCGTCAGTGGCAATCCAGTGGTGGGTGGTGCCCCATCGTTGTATTCTGTCCCAATCATAAAAGGCCAGTCCGAAAATAGTAACGGCGAGTTGGCGGCAAATCATAAAATCATAACGGAAACCGGGGAGACCGGTTGGGCCAGGGAGTACCAACCCGGTACCGCCCGGTTGACTTAACTGGTCATACCCTATTATTGAGTACCCAATATATCAGCATAAACAGGAAGTGCCCTTGCTTACTCACCCCTGATCCTGAGATTATCTCAGGATCAGGGGTGGTAAAAGCTGGTAAAGTATGCATGCAAGCACGCATTTCCATGGAAGCCTTCTATTGAGCTTCCGTGAAAAGTGAATATTTTTTGCTTTTGGAAACCGAACACACATAGCCGCAATTTTGGGAATCCAACCGGAGGTGAACGCGATGGATACCAGACTGCCGTTGAATGTT
This sequence comes from uncultured Anaerolineae bacterium, assembly GCA_903910795.1. Classification (GTDB taxonomy): domain Bacteria; phylum Chloroflexota; class Anaerolineae; order Anaerolineales; family Villigracilaceae; genus UBA5195. The sequence continues at coordinate 11,369 of CAIWAX010000399.1, read as the reverse complement.
GGTTTGATGGATGATGATTTCTTCGCATTGAAGTGGAACGCCGATTTGCTGACGCGCGATCTGCGCACCTCGGTTTGTTTTGAAACAGAGACTCCCGCAGAATTATTATGGGAGTTGCAACACGGCAGCAAGGTGGAGATGGTTTTGCTGGATGTTGAGTATTCATCAGAATACCCTGATCTTTCTGATCTAATCAAGCGTATTCAGAACAGCCCGGCAAAACCACTGGTTGTATGCCTGTCACAATATGGCAGCCTGAAAGCCTTGTCAACTGCCATACAGTGCGGGGCGCGCGGCTTCTTGCTCAAGAGAGAAATCCGCATGGAAATTGTTTCCGCACTGGTGATGGCTATGCAGGTACACTTTTTGATCACTCCGGGAGTGCGCTCCCTGCTTCAAGCCGCAGATCGAAAGTATCCAATTTGGGAGGTTTCCCAAATCAATGCCTGGGCGCCCCATCCCAGTCTCACGCCTCATCTTCGGCAGGTATTTACGCTGAGGGTGTTGTATGGGATGAGCGCGCCTTCGACCGCGAATAAGATTCACCTCGCGCCCGGTACGGTGGAGAAATATATGCAGCATGCCTACCAAAAATTGAGCACTCCCTGGGCGGATGACACGTCCCTGGCCGGTCTCAATTTGGAAGATTTATCTCCGGAGGTGGAGGCATTTCACAGGTTTATCTTGCCGCCAATCTCTGATTTGGGATGAAAAGTTTCACCTAACTTGAAAATTTATGTCATAATTGAGTGAGCAGTAATCAAACAAATGAAGGTAAAAAATAGGGAGTGAACGCCTAACGATTTGAAGATTACGGAGGTTACAGTATGCTAAAATGGCTGGCCAGCTTGGATACAGATAAAATTAAGGAATACGTTTTTGCCACCGGACGCTTGAAGGAGATTCGCGGTGCAAGCGCCCTGCTTGATGATCTTAACCGACAAATGACTCCGGATCAGGCTCCAAAGGCTGGTGTGGAGGTTGTTTTTATGGGCGGCGGTTCTGCCATGCTGGTTTTCGATCAGCAATCAGCAGCCTTGCAATTCTGTGAAAGAGTTGCTGCATTGTATCTTGAAACAACGGGGGCATGCAGCATCACCACTACGGTGCAGTCTTATGATCCGGATGTGAAGGAGCGCGACCGGCCTGACTCATTTCACTCGGCCATGCAGGCAGCAGGTTCCCATCTGCAAAGCGCCAAATTTGCGAGCGGGCGCATCCCGTCTGCTCTACTCAGCCAGCCGCTGTGGGTGCGCTGCGAACGCTGCGGCATCTACCCGGCGACCGCGCGCGACCGTGATCCGGGCACGGGATGGGTTCAGGTTTGTCAGGTTTGTAAAACCAAGCGCGAGAACAGCCAGCCCGCCGCGCATGACCTGAAAGACAACTCTCCTGCTGCGCGGTTTAAGCGCCAGGCGCAGGATTTCCCAGCTGGGTTGGTTTTCCCGAACGAGTTGGGAGAGCTGGGGGATTATATTGGCTTGGTGTATGCGGATGGGAACGGGATTGGGAACTTCATCCGTGACCATATCGATACACCCGAGGAAATGCGCGCTTTCAGCTCTATGCTTGAACAGGCCATTCAACAGTCTCTGGAAGATGCCACCCGCCCTTTCTGGAAATCGAACCTGGATGGGAAAACTGTGCCCTTCCTGCCCATCATCCTGGGGGGCGATGATGTTCTGCTAATCACGACCGGCAGAATTGCCATGCGGGTGGCTTCACAGTTGTGCCTCAAATTTCAAGAACACATGCTGGCGCTCTCGGAAAGCATCCTCTTGAAGAACCCGCGGCTCTTTCACGGTCAGCCCATTCAAGTTGGTATGTCAGCCGGTGTCATGATAGCTAAATCCAGCTACCCGCTGTTTGCGCTTGAGCCACTGGCAGCCGAGTTGCTGCGCTCTGCCAAAAAACTGACCAACCAGCTAAAACCTGATCACGGCATCCAGCCAGCCATTGATTTTCGTGTGGTCAGTTCCACCAGTGCCAGTTCACTGGCCGCCATCCAGAATTATGAATATTCGATCAGGAAAGGCATTCAGGCAACCTGCCGTCCCTATCCCTGCAAAAGGTTGGCGAGGCTGGCGCGTCCGGCCTGGGGTGATATTGAAGAGGCAGTTGATCTATTACGGGGGGCGCACTTCCCGCGCAATAAACTGCACGCCTGGCAGGAGCTGCTGCACGCTTCCAGCGATCTTCAAGCTGAGCTGGATCTGAGCGTCATCCGCTCCCATCTGAGCCGGGCAGAAAAGGAGCTAATGGGTGATATCACTACCAGGTTGCTGCATTTCAATAACGCGCTGGATCTGTTTATCGAGAACATCCCGGAACGAGGCCAGAAATCCAGCCCGTTAGCAGATATCGAAGAAATTTATGAATTTTGCGTGAGCGGAGGTGGGGCATGATCGAGATCCGTTACACTATTAAGCTGCTCAGTCCGCTCCGGATTGGAACCGGCATTGGGAAGGCTGCCTACCTGGATAACACCATTGTCCGGGATAATTTTGGGCAGCCCATCATCCCCGGCAGCAGCCTCAAGGGTAAAGTCCGCGCCACAGCCACGCGCCTGGCGGAGCCACTGGGCTTCAGGGTTCACAGCCAATCGGAAAAACCGAACGGCTGCCTGTCGGATGGAATGACAATCTGTGATATCTGCCGGATTTTTGGCGCAGCCCAGGTTCCAGGCAATTTGTATTTTGAGAATGCAGTGGTCAGTGCGGATATCCAGAAAGTAATCTTCCAACTGGATCGGGAGCGCCGCGATCATCAGCTTACTCCCAGGGCCGCGCTCTCCTTTGGACAGAACATCCGCACAAACGTGGCCATTGACCGCAGGACGCATACCTCGCTGGCTGACCACTTGTTTTCCACCGAATCAGTAGGGTCGCCAGTTATTTTTAACGGCTCGATCCGCAGCGAAAAGTCGATGCCGGTCAGCTTGCGGGATGCGGCCCTGCTGGTGTCAGCCTTGCAGTTTATCGACCATCTTGGTGGCGGCCGCGGGCGTGGTTTGGGTAGATGTGAAATCAGGGTGGATGATTTATTGATGGATGGCGCTTCCAAGCTAGACCAACTTGCAGTTTTGCTGGAAAGCGGGGAGGTAAAATGATCAGCATCAAGCTAAAATTATTAAAACCGCTCCATCTGGCTGCCAGCCATACGGTTGCGCCAATGGCTTCCACTCTGGATTACATTCCCGGCACGGCTGTGCGGGGCGCACTGGCTCAAAAATACCTGGACCAGCCTGGCCAGGCGGAAGATCAAGATTTTAAGAATTGGTTTCTGGCAGACGAAGTCCGCTTCAGTCCCCTGCTGCCGCTGGGCACCAGCCAGAAGTATGCCAGCGCTTGCGAGCCTTTGCCATTGACAGCCTTCAAGTGTAAATTGTATCCGGGGTTCAAAACCAGGGACGCCGGCAACCATGGCGTACGCGATATGTTGTTTGAGTTTATCCGCGGACACGGCCGGCTGCCCGATGATCGCTGTGAATCACAAGGCTGCGAGTCGCATTTGATCCCGGCCGATGGGTTTTATGCGCCGGATGGGGGCTTGATTGAAATCCGCAAGCACCTGGAAACGCGCACTGCTATTGATTCACAGACCGAGACCGCGGCGCAGCAGCAGTTATTTTCGCTGGAGGTGCTCGAGGAAGAGCAAGTGTTTGGCGGAAGTATTGAACTGGCCAGCATTGAGCAGGAGCAGCTCTTTACGCAAAAGTTAATGCGCGAAGGCCTGGAACTGCGACTGGGCGCCGCGCGTACTCGTGGACTTGGGTTGGCCCAAATTATACAGGTCAGCACGATTGCCTCACTGCCAGCCAGCCAGAAAACACTGGCTGCGCGCCTGACTGCCTTCAGCGAGTACGCCATCAACGATCAGCAGATCGAATGTGATAAGCGCCTGTGTTTTGTGTTGACGCTCGTCTCTGACTGCGTCATTCGGGATGAGTTTTTGCGTTTCGGGGGAACTATCACACCCCAGGTGCTCGGCCGCTATGTCCACCCGGCGCTGGCAAACGCCAGCCTGTTGGGAGCTTTCACCAGGACTCGCATGGTGGATGGCTGGAACGCTGCACAAAAAAACCCGCGCCCGACCGAAATAGCCATCTGCGCTGGTAGTGTTTTCGCTTTTGGCATTGATGCAGCCGCACCGGAACTGGCTGCATATCTCCAGTATCTTGAACGTGACGGACTGGGCGAGCGCACCCAGGAAGGCTACGGCAGGCTGGTGATTGATCATGAATTCCATAAGCAGGAGGGACAAAGATGAGCGATCAGGATACGGTCAATCAACTTTATACACTGATGCTGCAGGACCGGCAGGCTGGATTTATGCAAGTTTGTCTGACTCGCGCCAAAGCCCTGGGTGGAATAATTCACTCTCTTTCGGGGTCTCAGCTCAATGGGCTGGCGGACCTGGCGAAAGATCCAAAACAGGCCAGCCTGGATAGCCTGAAAAAGGAGATTTTTGAGCGCAACACCAAACGCTGGAAGAATGACGGCATTACAAATCAGGTTGAAGCGGATGTCCGGATTTTTCAAGCCGAGTCGAATAAATCCATCCAGAACTGCGATCTTTTGCTGAAACAAGTGCTGGGCGGCCAGGCCCTGGCGCAGCTCGCAACTGCCGAAGTACGCGAAGCGCAATTTGCAAGGCGCTTATTCCAAATTTACATCACCGCCGCGGTCACGTTTGCCCGGGTGAAACAATCCGATGGGAGGAACTAAATCATGGTACCACCTGCTCGAACCCAATCATTGATCCCTCACAACGAGGCGCTAAACCACTATCTTTTCAGCGGCGAGATAAAACTGCTGCAGGGCCTGCACATTGGCAGTGGCCGGGGTGATGAAACCACCGACGCGCTGGTGATCCGCGATGCGCAGGGCAAACCGATCATCCCCGGCTCATCGCTGCGCGGCGTTTTCCGGTCGCATATGGAACGCATCCTGATGGGCCTGTATGCCACCCAGGTGACGCCTTTATGGGCCTGCCAATTATATGAGCCGGTATTGCCGGAAGAGAAAGTCTGCGTTGGCAGCAGCGCGCACCCGGCCAGCCTGGCAGAAATCCGCTCGCTGCAAAAACTACAGGAAGGCCAGTCTGGCACCGATGCGGTATGGAAGAAACTGCCGGAGGTGCTTTGCGATGCCTGCAAGCTGTTTGGCGCGGGCAGCTTCTACGCCTCCAAGGTTCGTTTCACAGACCTGCCCATGTTGACCGGCAGCCCCAACCCGGTCGTCCGGCACGGGGTGGGTATTCATCGCGATACGGGCACGGCGGCCGATGGCGTCAAATATGACAAGGAAGTCGTTGAAGCCGGAGCCACCTTCCGCTTTGAAGCCACCGCCGAAAACCTGGTTGATGCTGACCTGGAACTGCTGGCCCTGGGCTTTTCGCAGTTAGTCTCCGGTGAATTGGCTCTGGGCGGTTCCAGCGGGCGCGGTTTGGGCGGTGTGGAATTGATCCATGGCAAAGCGGCCTGGGTTACCCTTAAAGAGAAAAGCGAGGCAGTCACTTACTTGCTGAAAAAGACCTATCCCCACCAGCAGGAATTGAGCGCCTTCATTGATTCTGGTTTGAAAAAGCTGCTGGCGCCTGCCCAGGAAGGGGGCGCGAATGCGCAAGCAAATCCGTAATGAATTCCGGTTGAAACTGTCGCTCTCGATTGCCGCAGGTTCGCGCTTTTTGATCGCGGATGAGAAGGATAAAGAGAAGGACAACAATCGTCCACACGATGAGCCGCAGGTTTCTCGCGGTGTCAAGAGCAATGGCGAATATTACCTGCCGGGCAGCAGCCTGAAGGGTGTTCTGCGCAGCCGGGCCGAATATATCGCCGGCGCGCTGAGCGGTGGGATGGGTGTCTGCCATCCTTTTGACCAGCAGCTGACAGACCCGAAACCTGCCTGCGGGGAACGTTTTAACTTGCGCGATAAGGCCGGGCAGCTTTCGCTGCCTCAGCGTTACGTGGAAGCCTGCCCCGCCTGCCAGGTCTTTGGGCATACATTTGAAGCCGGCCGGCTGCGGGTCACGGATTTTGTGTTGGATAAAAACACTGCGCTCAAAACGGTGGTGCAGACCCATGCGCCCATCGACCGTATGAGCGGCGGCGTATCCAATATCAGGAATGCCGCGGCGCGTACGATTTTCACGGTTGAATACCTGACCCAGGCGGCCTTCACTGGCGAGTTGATTCTGGAAAACTTCAGCCTGTGGCAGATTGGCTGGCTGGGTTTTTTGCTGCAGGACCTGCGCGATGGTCTGATTCAGGTGGGGCACAAGCAGACCACCGGCGCGGGAAAAATGCGGATTGACTCGGCCAGCGCGGCTGTGCGGGTGCTGGGTCTCATGCCAGCCGCTGGCAGCCTGAAGGGTCTGCTGGTTGGACTGACAGATGATAAACAGGCCTACAGCCTGGCTGAAGAACAGCTCCAAATCCCCGGTCTTGCCTGGCGGCGGGACAATTTCTGGTGGTCGGCGGAGTTCGCGAACGCGGCCAGCCTGGAACTGCTCTGGGCGGCCACCCGTTCCCGCGCTAATCAAACCCTGACGCGCTACCGTTTTCCGGAAGCCATGCAGCTGCCAGCTCTGGCGGCCCTGGCGGCAAAGATGGAGGCACAGGCATGAACGCTCAAACTTCTACACCTGCCAGGGGGCAGGGTTATCTTGTTGCGGCCAGAGGCCAGCTTTCGGATGAGCAGTTGAAGCTGATTTTTAAGGAAGCCATTCAGAAATACAGCTACACCGGCCTGGTCTGGCAAAGCCTGACTCAATATGAACTGCTCAAATTTGAGGCCGGGATCGACTGCGCGGCCTGCGATGAAGCCCAGGCCTTTGGCCCGTTGGCTGATCTGCATTGGAAGCGCGAAACCTGGCGCGTTGGGACCGCCCGCCAGCACGGCTGGCGTGTGGTGTTCACCGGCCGGGCTGAAAAATGCCCCACAGAAATGCTGCCCGGCGCGCTCGACCTGTCTGATTATGGGATGGATGAGCAGGTTGAGGTGCCTTTGCGCGGCACGCGCAACCCTGGTCAAGCGGCCTGGTTTGATTTGCGCATCCCCCGTCCGATCATGTACCCGCTGGAGCCGGTAAAGAATGCGGCCATGCGGCTGCGTATCTTCAAGATGAATGGCCATCTCGAATTTGTTCAAATTACCGGTCTGAAAGCTGCCGGTTGAGAGGATTTGCAAAATGACCAACCCTTATAATTTTGTGCAATTTCCATCTGTTGGGCCGGATCGCCAGGAACCCGAATCCCATAACGCGGTGACGGCCGGGCTGCACAGCGGGGTATTCACCTGCCGGGTCATCGCCCTCAGCCCGATCTTTATCCCCTCTTATGAATCGCCCGGTTATCAGGAGGTGCGTTATAGAGATGGAAATGATAGACAGCGCAGCCACAAAATCTTTCGAAAGTTTTTCAGCGATGCAGCCGGTAAACCTGTCATCCCCGGCTCGGAACTGAAAGGCTGTTTCCGCGCAGCGGCTGAGGCGGCCGGGAACGGCTGTGTCTCGGTCTTTAATGGCGTCTATGCTGGCAAGATGCGTGACGATAGACCCGTTGCCATCCACCTGCCCGCCGGCCATGAGCCCTGCACGGACCGCAGCCACTTATGCCCGACCTGCCGCCTGTTTGGGATGTCATCCCAGTCCAACAGCGACGAAGACGCGCTCTTCTTTAAGGGCAAGGTCAGTTTTGGGGATGCGCGGCTGGTCGGGGAGGCCCGCTATTTGGGAGCTGCGGCGGGCCGGCCGGCGCCGCTGCAGTTGCTCACTACGCTTTCTTCGCCCAAACCCTACCACAAAGACTGGTATGCGCCTACGGGCTTGGCTGCCGGTCGTAAATTTTATCTGCACCGCGATAACCTCGATCTGGTTCTGGATAACACGCAGGATGCGAGGTATCGTGACGAACTGCTGGCGGGCAGAAATGGCCCGCCTCGCAACAGCTATCTGCACTTGAAGGTTTCCGTTTCGCCGCTCGATCAGGGCTCGACGTTTGAATTTCAGGTGCGCTACACCAACCTGACCGACCAGGAGCTGGCGCTGCTGGTCTTTGCGATTGAGTTGATGCCGGACCGGCCCGCGGAACCCAAAAACTTGCGCTGGACGGATATTAAAAATGGTCATTATCATAAAATTGGCTACGGTAAACCGGCCGGGCTGGGGACCTGCGCGGTGTATATCGTCGAACAGCAGGTCATGGATCCGGCCAGACGCTACGGCGCCGCAGAAGATACGGCCGGGAATGTGACCGGCGCTGCGCTGGAAGATTGGCTGCTGACACAAAAAAAAGGTATGATCTTTTCGATCCACCTGCCGGGTGAAGAAAAAGCCAGAATGCCCGCACACGTCCTCCAACTGCTGATCCTGACCAAGTGGAAAAATGGAAAAGCCATCGCCTATCCACAGCAGAATTCAAATGAGTTTACGAATCCATTGTTGGCCCCGCGGCTTTAGGGCTTGTAAAAGTATTAATCCGCAGTTTTGATTCGCCCTCCCGACCCCCATCCCCCGCCTTCCCCCAAATCCAAGAGCGGGATTTGGAGGAAGGGGCCAAGCAATGGCGGCGACCCCCTCCGCTCCCCCAAATACCCCGGTTTTGGGGATTGGGGGGAGGCCGGGAGGGGGTCGAGAACCAATGATAAAAAAATGAAACTGCGGAGTTATTCTTTTACACTTCCTTAGGAGAAATCATCATGTCACGCCTGTACATTTTTACCTGCGGTACCTCGCTCATGACCAACTTCGGGCGCAGCGACGGCGACGCGGATCCGCTGCTGCATACCAGGCGCTCAAATGGGCTAAAAACGTGCGTGGAACGTATCCCATCGGTGGAGGCTATTTACAGCGAGAACAACCCTGCCTGGCGCAGCCTCACACAACCTTTGATTCAGAGCGATAGCAACCTGGCTGAACTGTTGCTTGTCATCAGGAGTGACCTGGCCAGGGATTGTGTAACGTATTGGTCCAATCTCAAATCTGCCGACAAAGCTGAGCAGTCGGCCGAATTGGCCACGTTTGAAACGCTGGGTGTGAGGGCCGGGGATGAAATTGTCCTGCTGGCCTCGGATACGAAAATGGGGCTGTTTTGCGCCCTGGTGAATGCGCATGTCATGGCCGGGAAAATGCAGACCCGCCAGCCGGGCAGCCGTATCGAGGTGGAGGTCGATGACCGCCAATTGGGCGGAAAAGCAGTCAATCCCATCCGCTGGTTGGATGTGCCAGCAGGCGCGCCAGCCAACCCCGGGCTGTCCATCCGCGTGATCGTGATCAAGAACCTGGATCCCAGACACAAACATGATTTCGAAAATTCCGGAACAAGTAATTTAATCCAGGCTCTGACGGATTTGATTTTTACCGCTTATCACCAGGGCAAGGAGCCCGATCTGGTTTTCTCGGGCGGGTTTAAGGTTGGTATTCCGGTGCTGGTGCAGTCAGCGAGCTGGCTGGGTGGGCTGACCGGTCAGACCATTGCGATGACGGCCTTGTTTGAAGCTTCGTCCGAGCGCATTACAATCCCGATCATTTCCCAGAGACCGGATGAGCAGTTGATGTTGCATGCTTTCAGCTTTGGTATCTCACAGCGTCCTTATGATCTGGCAGCTTATCCACAATTTAAGGATGCTGACTGCATTAACGTAATTAAAACAACGGATGTGCGGGTAGGCGAATGCAGCCGGTTGTTCCAGGATAAGCCACGCGGCGGTATTGAATTGAACCCACTCGGGCACGCATTAAAGAAAATTGTTGAGCATGTTCTGGCTACCAAAGAGCAAAAAGAAGATCTTTTGGCCAGGCTTATTCAAACTGCGAGCGAGCAATGAAAACCTATCCGGGACTGCGACTGGTTTGCCGGGAAGGCAAAGAATCGGATTATTGGAAATATTTCCAATATAGCTCGAGTGGAACCGGGATCACGATTGACACCGGCACGCCAGTACAGGAAAACCAGAATAATTTCACCATGGGGTTGAAAATTATATCCAGCATTGCCCACTTCGAAATCGAGCGCCACCCTATCCATCTCGGAAACCTGGATAAAGACTCCAAAGACCAGGGTTACCATATTCCGGTCAGGGAATGGGTTGAGCATGAGCAAAAAACTGCCGCAGGTGAATTGTTGTACTATGCTCCTTATTGGATTGAACAACTTGCCATGTGTCCGAAGGACACGGCAGGTTTGAAGCGCTTTGGGATCGGGCGCACTTTACTGGTCTATCGCCTGACTGAAATTTGTCTGCGCGTAATTGAGCAGTGGGAAGGCGATAAGACCAGGTTCATGCATACCCAGGCTCTGCTGGTACGCCAGCGTTACCGCTACCTGCTTGGGTTGTGGTGGCTGCGCGAAAAAGGTCAACGCATTTCGACCGTGATGCACGATCTGCATGCCGTGATCCGCAGGGCGCGCAGTGAGTATGCCAGCCTGCTTCTCGAAAATAGCGACCGCATCGAGCTGGCTTTACACGAGGCCGTGCCCTTCAGCCTGGATGAGCTGCCCGAAGGCCCGCTGCAGCCCGATCCGCATAATGGCTGGGATCTGGATCAGGAAATCGGCTTATTAATGTATGAGTTCGACCTGGAAAAAACCCCGGCAGCCTCTACCGGCTGGCTGTTATCCTTTGCCTGGGAGTACCTATCCGACCAGATTCTGACCGATCAGTTGGTGCGGCGCTGGATGCTGGCACGCGACGATCTGCCCGGTGCAACACGGCTGATCAGTTCCGTGCTGCTGACGAGAGGCGGGCAGAAGAAATTGGAATGGCTTTACCGGTTGATCGCGTCTTCATTTCGCATGCTGCACTGGTTTGTGATTGTCTCGGCGGCTTTAGGCCTGGCCAGTTTATACTTTCAAAGCAGCGGGCTGCTTATCAGTGCCGGGGTGGTTGGATTGCTGTTTCCCGGCCTGACGCTGCTGCTGACCGGCTGGCTGGGTGAATTTCCCTGGAGTACCCAGGTGCTGTACCCATTGGCCCTGCGGGTGCCGGCCATGGGGATGGTGGGTATCCTGGCGGCTACCAGCCTGGCGGATGCCTATGTTAATTTTGCTTTCTCAGCCTTCAGCCCCGCGCATTATCAAGCGCTCAGGCTGATTCTGGCTGGCAGCCTGATCCCGTCTTTTTTGTATATCAAGTTTGAGGTTGATTCGCGCCGTATTTCACGCAAACCTGCTCTTTCGCGCTCGGTTTTTATTTTTTTGTATTGTTCAGCCTGTTCGCTGTGGCTCGGGTTTGCCATGGGCTGGCTGGCGGCGCCCATGGGTCTGATGCAACTGAAAGATATTAGCGCCCCCTTCCTGATGGTATTTTCGCAGCCGGTCTCCTTTTCGTATGTGCTAATTATCAGCGTCATGGCTCTGCTGGTAGGCG
>CAIWAX010000398.1 GCA_903910795.1 uncultured Anaerolineae bacterium | reverse complement strand
CGATACACCACACACCGCCCACCAGCAACTTGGGATGTTTCTTGACCGTGTCTGCATCCACCAGAACCTTGTTGATCCCCAGGTTGGAAAACTCAGCTTCGTACAAATCCCGTTTGTCGTTCAGCGAGACAGTTATTTTGTCGATGATACGATGGCGACCCTGCTCACGAATGGTTGACCTGACCAACCCGGCTTCACTGCGATGCACATAATGTTTCCGCAGTATTTCTTTGACAGTTTCGATACCCGATTGGATACTGGCTTCATCAGAGGTGGCGCAGTATTGTCCCAGCAGGTATTCCAGCACATAGGTGGGCACAATGGCATTGCCCTTAACCACCTTAACCAGGTCTTTTCGGACAACCATGCCGGGGAAGTATTCATTGATTTTCGTATCAAAAGGGTTCATGATCGGTTCCATGCTTAGAAATCAAAGTCGGATGTGAAGGATCGCCGTAAGGTATAGCGCAGCGGTGAACCGTATTCCTGGTAGTGAGTGGTGTTCTCAACCTGTTCTTCCATGCGCAGCAAAACTTCCTGATTATTATATTGGGAAGTCTCACGGGTCAGGATGAAGCGCACAGCAATTTCACGTTCGCGCGGGTTTTCGGATTCAAGGTCGAAGTTCAATTGGTGAGTGTCCGAGATCAATACGCCGCTTTGGGTATAAAGCCCCACGCGCAGTTTGCGCGCCTGTACCTTGGGACTGACTACCTGTACCTGGTAAAAGGTGACAGCCACCTGTCCGGCTGTGATCAGGGAATTCGCTCCACGGATGATGTCAACGGTCACACGGCTGATATCGCTTTCACGCTTTTTGTTGATCTGCAGCACCGGTACCACTACTTCCTGTAAGGAAAGGCCGCCATGCACGTAACGACTGCCGGAACCGCTCAAACGCAGGCGCTGAATTGATTTGGGGAGCTGAATCTGAGTATCGCCAACCAGACCAACATCAGATGAATTGAACTTCTTAAGTCTGGGTTCGGCAGGCAAATCCTTTCCCAGGACAAATCGACGGTCTTTGTAAGTGATGCGCGAACTGCTTACATCTGCATTGGAATAATCACTGTCTTCAAGAGCCCGATTTTGGTAGATGAAACCATGATCGGCCGTCACAAGCAGGTTGGTAGCATTGGCAGCTGTCAACTTCTTGATAATTGTCAGGAGTTCATCAAAGGTCTCTTCGACAGCTTCGAAGACACGTTCTTCTGTCTCCTTCTTGTCGCCGACGGCATCAATACGGTTGTGATAAACGTAGAGTACATCATTATCACGTAACAAAGAACGGCAATCATCCCGGCTCATGTTCAGCAAATCCTCGGCGCGAATGGCGGAAGCCTGCCCAATCGTCTGCTTGAGGATCTTATCGCGATTGACAGTACCCTGCGTACTCAATCCATCCACAACTACTGCGCCGGATTCGTCTTCTGCAAAGCGGATCTCATGATTAGGGAGCAGCGCAGCCATGCCAAGCTGGGTATAACTGGGCAGCATCCCCAACATCGGAGTGATTTCTGCTTCGTAACGATCTTCGCTGCGCACCCGGTCGAGCAATTCCGCGGCCACTTCGAAACGCAAAGCATCCGAGATAATTACGTAGACTTTCTTTTTATTACTGAGAAACGGCTGAACCTGTTTTTCAAAAAAATCACGTTGGGAAGAGATTGGCTCGGCACCCCAGTTCGATCTGGTATCCAGCATTGCCTGCCAGTTATTGTTGAGTTTATAAAGATAGTTGGTGTTGTATTGATTTTCCACATTTTGAACAACCTGGGTAAGCACGGCTGGATACTCCGCTTTGCGGTAATGGAAAATCACCCTTCGATACAGAAGATCAAGACGGTACCAGGTTTTGGAATAGCGCTCAACGCCATCAAAAAGCGATTCCATCTTCAGGCTGGCATCGTCCTGTGCCTTCAGGTATTGGGCGGCATAGTCGAGGGCTTCATAAAAATGTTGGTAGTCCGCATACCAATGACTGCGGCGGCGCTGACGCACCAAACTGTTGCACTCGGACGCCGGTATTGTGCGCCTGGCAACATCATGTGCCAGCGAGCTGAGGATTTTCAGGTCAATCACCCTGAATAAATCAACATCCAATAATTTACGATAATCCCGTCCCTGCAGGTCATTTTCGATATTGAGAATCGCGGCGTATTGCGCAGAGAGGTTTTCAAATGCATGTTGGTGACTGAGACTGTCTTTCCAGCGTTTTAGAAAGACCAGCGCTTCCGTGTTGAATTTGGCGGGCTGTTCCAACAGGAAAGCATAGCCGGATTTAAACAATTCAATGGCAAAATCCTGAATACCCGGGGCCGCCGATTCATAGCCAAATTCACGTTTCAGGCGTTCCCAGAGAAAAACATCCAGACCGCAGCGCCGGATCAAATCCAGGCGGGTCTCGCTGTTTCTGGCAAGTTCGGCCAGTAATGCTTCCAGAATCTCATCCAGCCTGGGCTCGGTTTCCGCGCAGACCGCCAGCATTTGCATGCGCAGGCTGGTTTCGGTCGCTTCGCGGGGGTTGAGCAGGCTTTTGAGTGCCAACCGGCGGGTTTCCGCATTGAAGAATCCAGCATGGATTTGGGCCAATTCGGTAAAACTGGGCGGCAGTTCCAGCTCCGCCAGCCAGATGGCAACCTGATCCGCCTGGAAGACCCCGTGCGCCAGCTGTACATCCAACAGCCAGTTATCCAGCGCCGAGGGTTCAGGCCCGGCGTGATAAAGCAGGAATTTATGCGTGGGCTGTTCGCGCAAGATGCGATGCTTCACAGCAAATTCGTTGTTACTGAGTTCAATGGTTTCAACGTCTGGCAACAGCAAGGACTCGAATTCGGCGCGCAGTTCGCGTTTGGCATCATACCAAAAGACGATGCGGTGTTTTTGAAACAAGGTGTCTAGCGTGGTTTGTATACGGGACATAATATTCAATCGCCTTTCAATTACACGCCATCAATCCTGAATCAGCCAAGCATACAACTCTGGATGAGTCTTGGAAAAGAAATCAACATCTTGTTTTCGATCCGGCAAATTCTCTATTAATTCATTCCAGATCCATCGTGCGGTAACTTTATCCTTGCGCTGCATGGCGAGCGAGAAAAGCACCAGGGTGGGTAAATCAAAGTCGATATGAGTACGTATGGCCATACTTTGTTCGAAGATTGTCCACTCATAAGATAAGCCATCATCTCTTCCTTCCGAAGAGCTATCCATTGATTTTAAAGCCCTATCTATAAATTCATAAGCTAATGCGCTTTGTTTCAGAAATATTCCCATAAAGCGGTGTGTGGTGGAAAACGCCTGATCGAAGTTTCCTTCTATCATATTGGCTGCGCACAGATTAGCCGCCGCAACCTGGACGGGTTCTGCACTATTAAACAATCCGGGGCTTAATGGTTTTGTCGGGTTTCCAAAAAAATCAGCGGCGGAAAATTTCAGTTTACCGTCCAGGTAAAAGGTGACTCCCTGATCGATACCATGATAACCTGACATAGAACTGTCCAGGATAATCACCTTCTCAAAAAAAGCCTTTGCTTTTTCAAATTCCCCTTGCAGCAGGTAGACATAACCCAAGTTGTTCAAGTAGCCGGGTTGGTTTTCTTCGCTGGCAAGCCGGATGGCCTGCTCCAATAATTGATTGCAAGCCTCGTATTCCTTTTGAATAAGTTTCATGTAAAACATCTGGTCGATGACTTCGAGAGCCTCAGGGTACTCCTGATGAAGCTGTTTCAGGATACTGGATACGGCTTCAAGATCCATCCCAAACCCGGTAATAGCGTTATAAGGCGGAAGAAAATACGCGATTCCCCCATCAGAAAACATATCCTTGAAGTAATCTTTTACCTTGTCGAAGGCACCTTCGCCATGTCCGGTTTTGTGCAGTAGGAAAAAATAATTGGTAAGATACTGCCCATCCATTAAAAAATCGATATCCGTATCCGCGGCACGTAAGATCAAATGACAGGTTTTTTCATAATACTCGAGCGCCATACTGGCCTGGCCACATTGATCAAAAAACCTCGCCGCCCTGGAGAAATATGTGTACATTCCCAGTTCGGTTTTTAGCGTATCCCGGAGCAAGCCATCAATGGTATTAAAAGTTTTTTCTAGATCCACTTCAGAAGATGCCACGCCGGGGGTCTCAATGCTAGAAAGTTGAAATCGCACCCGAAAATATATAGCAAGTAATTCTTCCAATTCGTTGATTGATAAAAAGTCTGGGTCTTTTGCTTTATCGAGAACCTTTTGCATTAATTGTAAAAATTCGGCATATTTTTCCAGTTTTTCAAGTGCATTTGCTCGGGCCAACCAATGATAACCATTCTCCAAATCATAAGTTAAAGCTGCATCAGCGTCTTTGAGTGCAGCTTCAAAATTGCCTTGTTTCAAATACGCCCTTGATCGATTACTGATGTATGCGGCAAGATCCTGAATTTTACTAATACTCGATGGTTCGGTTTTGTTACCAAGAAATTCCACATCGATTTCTTGAAACATTATTGCCTTATCATACATATTGATCGCCCGATCAATATTGTCTACCTCGCTAAAAACAATCCCACATTCGTTATAAAAATCTACTGAACCAATATGGTTCTCCAGTATTTCAAGCAATTCTTTCGCGCGTGTATACTCACCCTGTGTGCGTAAGTAGCGGGCATAAACAAACCCGATTTCAGGTTTAAGTGTTGCAATCCAGGCATGCTTTAGTATTTGAGGAACTTGTTGTTT
>CAIWAX010000397.1 GCA_903910795.1 uncultured Anaerolineae bacterium | reverse complement strand
GCGGCGGTGGCGGCGGTGGGTCTGGTGGGTCTATTCTGATCAAATCACAAACAGCCACGCTGGGTACATCTACAATCACAGCAAATGGAGGATCAGGCGGGAATGGTTGTCACTCCTTCGAAAATGGAGGCGCAGGAGGCGCAGGTCGTATCCGAATTGAATATGGAACATTGACCGGCACAACTAACCCATCTGCCAGTACCCAGCAGGTTAATTATTTTAACCTGACCGGCACATCGCCGACAACCCTTTATTTACCGGCCGCGATCTCATCCGGCAGCCAGGTGCGCTACAATTTACAATACGGCCAGCGCAGCCTGAACACCAACGGCGGTGACCAACTCTTCTCCGTGCATCTGCCCAACCGCCAGTACAGCGCTGTCACGCTCAGCGCCCTGCTGGAGCGCGTGACTGGCAGCGCTTCCACGACCGACTTCTGCCTGGACCTCGGCAACAACGGCACCTGCGATTGGACCGCCACCAGCCAGAACTTTGCCAACCCGATCAAGCTCGACTCACCCAGCCTGGCCTCCGTTCTGAATGCCTACATTACGGCGCAGCACAGCTCAGCGGACACACTCACAATTCCCATCCGGGTCAACACCAGCACACCGGCTGATATTTTCCTGTTCAACCTGTCTAGCACGACCGGCGCGGATATCGACCTGCAGCCGCAGTCCCTGACCCTGGCGCCGCAAAACGGCAACCCGCCGTCCAACACCCCTGAGGGCACACCGGTCACGGTCAGCGCGGTCATCCGGAACAACGGCACCTACAAGGCCGAGAACTTCACGGTCGGTTTTTACCTGGGCGACCCGGACAACGGCGGCACGCTGATTGGCTCGACCTTCATCAGCAGCCTGGCAGGCGGCGCCAGCTCCCCGGCCCAATCTGTCACCTGGGATACGACCGGCCTGCTGGGAGCCAAAACCATCTATGTGCGGGCAGATGTCTCGAATGCCGTGGCCGAAAGCGATGAGACCAATAACACGGCATCCGCGGTGGCTACCGTCAAGAAGAAACCAGACCTGGTGGCCGTCAGCCTGAGCGTGCCCGAAATGCGCCAGTTCGAAACCGTCACGGCCAGCGCCGTGATCAGCAACATCGGTGAGGCGGATGTGACCGGCGCGCTGGTGAGGGTCTACAACGGCAGCCCGGCGAGCGGCACAGAACTGGGACACGCCTTCGTGGATGTACCGGCTGGCGGGCAGACCATCGCCAGCATCCTGATCTCCCTGCCAATGGCGGGGCACCCCTTACTGTATGCCATGGTCGACCCGGCCAACACGATTGTCGAGGCCGATGAAACCAACAATATCACCTCCATCCAGGCTTACGCTGGTTGGAACCTGTTGACCATCGATAACGGCAGCGCCAACGATACTGCTTACAGTGCCGATAGCGGCTACGGTTTCACCAGCGCCGGGACGCCTGACACCACCTGCGGCACAGCCATTCAGCAGTCCTACCGCCAGGCTGGCAGCGCCGAGTCGCTCGATTACCGCTTCGACAACCTGCTGCCCGACCGGCGCTACCACCTCGACCTGACCTTCGCGGTCTGCAGCGGTGAGCGCTGGGTGAATGTCTTTGTCAACAACAAGCAGGCCGGTGACACCACTGGCGTGCTGCCCAATCTCAGCCCGCTGCACGTCACCAGCGCGCCGCAAACCATGTCGATCCTGCTCGACCCGGCCGATTATGCCAGCGGTACGCTGCTGCTCTCGCTCAAACGCGCCAGCGGCTTGAACGGCCCCGTGGTCAGCATCATCGACCTGCAGGAAGTCAACTACTGCTACCGCGACAGCGGCCCGGGCGAAGCGGCCTGGAGTGCCGCCAACAACTGCGGGTACGACTCCACGCTCAGCTCGGACGGCTTCAACGGCTGGGGTGCCAGTCCTGCTCAGACGGTGCGCTTTGCCGACAGCGGCAGCCTTGGGTATAAATTTACAAACCTGAACCCGGTCAAACAATACGACACCCGCGCAACTTTCTTTGAAGGTGATGCCGCGGGCCGTTCCGAACAACTGCTGCTGGATGGAACCCTGGCACAAACAATCGGTTTAAACTCGACTGCCCGGCAGGTGATCAATTCCGTCCCACCCGCGGCCTTCTCGGATGGGAACCTCAACCTGGCCATTCAGCGTGTGGGCGGCGGTGATGCGCTTGTCAGTGAAGTCAGCCTGGAGGAGAATACCCGCCTGGAAAATGGCCGCTACCCGGCCCCAGGCTTCGCGGCCGCTACTCTAACCCCAACCGTGACGGCCACGGCAACCGAATCCATTACACCCACGCCAACCGCGACGGCCACAGCGACTCAATCCATCACGCCCACGCCAGCCGCGACGGCCACGGCTACTCAATCTATCACGCTCACGCCAACCGTGACGGCCACGGCGACCCAATCCATCACATCCACACCTACCTGGTCTGTAACCAGCACGGTTACTACGACCATCACAGCCACCCCAACTGATACGCTGGTTTCATCCGGAACGGTCAACCTTCTCGCCAGCCCATCCAGTACCATTGCGTACCAGGGCCAGACCTTCGACCTGACCATCCAGGTACAGGCCGGTTCACAAACCGTGGATGGCGCCTCCGCCTATCTCAATTTTGACCCGGCAGTTTTACAGGTGGTCAGCGTCACGGCTGGCAGCAGCCTGCCGGTTGGTATTCAGAATAGCTACGATAATACGCTCGGCCGGGTGGATTATGCCGCGGGTCTCTTCTCCGCGCCGTTCCCTTCCGGCAGCTTCAACCTGCTGACCATCAAATTCCAACCCATCGCGGCCAGCACAGGCACAACCATCCAATTCAACACCAGCATGCCGCGCAATTCAGATGCCACCTATGGCGGCGCTTCGGTGCTTCACCAAGCGACCGGAACCAGTTTTGTCATCTCCGATACAGCCGTCTTGGACGGGCAGGTCAGCCTGCAAGGTCACTCCAGTGCACCGAATGCGCGCTGGGCCATCCCCCTGACGGTCAGCCTGAGCGTGCCGGGTGAGAGTTCTCCGCGCTACCTCTTCACGCCCACTACAGACGATAGCGGCCATTTCACACTGAGCGGCATCACCCCCGGCACTTATGACATC
>CAIWAX010000396.1 GCA_903910795.1 uncultured Anaerolineae bacterium | reverse complement strand
GTGCAGTAAAAGATCGAGGAAGTTAAACGGTTTGAAGCGCCCGATGAAGACCATGCCCGCCAGGAGCGATACGCTCAGAAGCGGTAAAAAACCGATATCGCTGCCCACCGGCAAATAAATCACCAGCGCCACCAGCACACTGGTCACAAGCACCAGCAAAAAGGTAAGTGTGCGAGTGCGGGTGGCGAACAACTGGTAGCGCAAAATGGCATAGGCGATCAACGCCACCACCACCAGCCCGATATACGGTATTCCCTGCATGTAGGGAAAGGTCAATTGGTTGGCAACGAAAAGCCCCACAAAAGGGATGGCAGTCAAAACAGTCAGCGCCAGGGCCACCAGCACAAAACCTGCTTGCATGCGCACCTGGCGTTGGGTCGAGCGCCGGGCAGCCAGGCCCAAACTGACCAGTGACCACATTACTGAAAACGTTACACTGAACCCCACCCAATAAAGATAGGCCAGATTCAGATATTGGCTGGTCAGGATATCGATTACAAGATAAGCCAGCACCCCTATTATTGAAAAAACACCCGCGGCAAAATAGAAAGGCCGGCGGATGACCCTCGCCGCAGCGGGCAACAGCCGGTGATCAAATAATAAATCACTCAAATGAAAGAGTAACGGCCCAAAGAATGGAACCCAGGGGATGATCTGGGCCAGCGTGACCAATCTGGTTTCAAACTGCCGGTCGGTGACAACTTCGGCCAGGGCAATATTGAACGCAAAGTTACTCACCAGCAGCATGATCAGGGCAAAAATCAGGTTGATTTCAATTTCCGGATTGGCGCGGTAAACGACCCAGCCCAACCCAAGCAGCGCCAGCCCCAGCACAAAGGATGGGGCGAAGGTTTCCAACAGCAGCCCAAAGCTGAATGGTTCCAGCGGCACATTCGGAATGGTTTGAAGGACGCCGTCACGATCGATAAAAATGTCAACAGCCGGATTCGAAGATTGGTATGCAGCCCTGTAAACATCGGCGAACAGCCTGCCCCCATTGGGACAGGGGTATTTTGCATAACGCGGATCCAACCCATAAACCGGCGTGTCGGGTCTTGGCATATAACCGTTTATGCACAGGATGCGGTCATTGATGCGCATGCCCGCATCCGGCCCGCTCCAATTCGGCGGGGTAGTCCAACTGACTGTCAATAATTTGTATTCCTTGCGCCACAACAACACAAAACCTGGGAAGGGTTCCCCGAGGGAAAATCCCAAGCGCAGCGCGCTGAGCAGCCCCAACAACAAACTGAGCAGCATCAGGGTGGCAAGTCCCTTGCGCGCCAATCGCATTGGCTGGTCAAACCAGGAAGTGCTGGTAGCTGGCATGCTCAAGTGGCCCCAAATTCTTTCTGCAAGCTGGCAAGCAGGTGCAGCTTGGCGAGCAGGGAGTGAGCGTTCATGCCTTCAGGCAGGTTTCGCAGATGAAGACGGTCGTAGATCATTTCCATGTGGCTGCTGACAGTTTTCGGACTGATATTCAAGTCCAGGGCCGCCTGCTGGCGTGTCAGGCAACAGCCAACCGCCTCGAAGACTTTGCGTTCAGGCTCAGAGAGTGTCGCCAGGCCGGCCAGGCTCAGACTCAATGCTTCTCTCTCCGCCGGGCTGAGCAGTTTCAATACCTGGTCAAAAACAGTGGCTCGATGCGCTGTTACCCCCAGGGCAATTTCCAACCCCGCATTGCCGGTGCCAACCCGCTGGACAGCCTCCAGCAATTCCTGCGGCTTTGAACCTTTGAGCAGGTAGGTGATCTGGCTGTGACCTTCCATAAACATCTGAACCACTTCCGGGCCGCGATCAATAAAAGCCGAAAGAAAGACAATCCCGAGCTGTGGAAATTTTTGTTGCAATTGGCGGGCAATCTCGATGCCAACATGCTTCTGGAAATCTGCGCGTTGATCGCTCTTTTCCGGCAAGACAATATCAATCACCGCCACATCCGGGGTAAAGGTTTCGACCACCCGCAGGCTGGCCTCCAGGCTATCGGCTTCAGCCAGCTCCATACGGTGCGCAGCCAGATATTCGCGCAGCGCGCTGCGCACCGTCCAATCATCGTCCACAAGCAGCACTTTCTGAACAGAGGCCATGTCCATATTTCCTCAATTATGGGATAGCGGGCAGGCGGCGAACTTCCTGCCGTTCGCTTTATTCTACTATTATTCTTTTTTTGTAACTGCTCACGGGGTGGGTGCTTTTTGGCAAGAACCTATCCCCGCTAAGAACACACGATTTGCTTGGCAAATCGCACCGGAACGCAAGTGCAGGTGTGCG
>CAIWAX010000395.1 GCA_903910795.1 uncultured Anaerolineae bacterium | reverse complement strand
TGGAGCCCATCATTGATATGACTACTTATGAGATGTTCACTGTTTTGCGTCAGAAGAACAAAACATACCCCGCGCACATCGTAAAGCATGACTACCTGCTTGGAGGATACATTAAATGTGCATGTAACTTAACTTGGGGAACTATAACTGTTACCAAGCGTCACAACCGGGGAGGCGAATTGGTCGATAGAAAAACTCCCATTGGGCATTATTACTGTCGACAACCACACAGGGAGATTAGATCGCCAGAGTGTCCTAAATCAGTTGGTTCCGGGCTGGCTGACAGACAAGCATGGATGAAAATCTGCGAGGCTATTGATAAGCCGGAATATTTGTATGCGCAAGCGCAGACACTTGTAAATGAACTAAGACAACGTGCCAATAACTTGCATGAAGATGAAGAGCGTATCAATAAGGAATTGCAAGTGTTGGCCACTGAACGTCAATGGTTGATCACGCAGGCACGTAAGAATACAATTACATCTTCCGATCTGGAGTATCAGTTGAGCGGAATGTCAATGCAGGAGGTAAACCTAAAGCGAGAATTGGCATCGCTTGGGCAAGCAATCAATACCAATATGCTTGATAACTGGGAAGCAAAATTCGAAGAATATATGAAAGATTTGCGTGCTGGGATTGACGAATTAAGAAATGCCGCCCCTCAAACGGCTGAGGAGCGGCATCGGATATTTTTGCTAAAACGTCAAGTTATTGAAACGTTACTGGAATCTGCTACTATCGATAAAAACCGCGAGGTGCATGTTACTGTTCGTTTACAGCTCCTAAAAATCGTAGGCAGTGATCTTGATGATGGCGGAGGTTCTATCGCTGCGGTACAAACCCAAACGGCCGGAACTTATACCCGTAAACGATGATACCGCGCTCATCGCCGTCATTGCGCATTTTGCGGGTGACCATTTCGACGGGCATGCCGATCTCGATCGGCTGATCGCCAAGATCGGTAAGCTGGGCGGTAACCATCGGGCCTTCATCCAGCTTGACGATGGCGACGGTGTAAGGCGCGTTGGCATCGTAGCCGGTGGGGGCTTCATAGATGGTGGTAAAGGAAAAGACTTCGCCTTTGCCACTGAAGGCGTATTGGGTTTTGGCTTCGTCACCGCAATTTGGGCAGACATCGCGGGGCGGGAAAATTTTATAATCGCAGTGCGGGCAGACTTCGCCAACCAGACCGTAGCGTTGTTGTTTCAATCTCCAATGGCGGGCAATTTCCATGATCTCTTAACTCCTTGTTTGGGTTTCTTGATCCTAATTTTATGCAGCGGGACTCTCAAGAACTATCAAACCGTGCTTTTTTGGGAAATTGGGTCGAGGAAATTGAAAAATGGGTGGAATGTCGCATAAAAAAATGGACAGCCCGGGCTGTCCATTTTTTTATGCGAAGGAATTGAGTCGCTAGTCCACTTTTTCGAGGATGGCTGAGACGGCTGTGGAGGCCGGGCCGCCCAGTGATTGGATCAGCCCGTAGCGCGCGCCGACAATCTGGTTGGCCCCGGCGCTGCCGCGCAGTTGCAGGGCCGCTTCAACCGCCTGGTACACACCGCTGGCGCCGCCCGGGAAGCCGCGTGCCTTCAGCCCGCCCAGCGTTGCGCACGGGATACGGCCTTTCAGAGAAATAGCGCCATTGGCGGCCAGGCTCCAGCCCTGCCCGCGTTCAGCGAACCCGGCTGCTTCGAGGGCCAGGGCGGCGTAAATACTGAAAACATCGTGGTATTCAAAGAAATTGAGCTGATCGAGCTGGATACCAGCTTTTTTTAGGGCGCGCTCGGTGGAGAGCTGAGCGGATTGGAACCAGAGCGGGTCATGACGGTCATGCAGCGCCAGGGTATCGGTGGCAGCGCCTAGACCCGCGATCCTGACCAGCGGGTGCGGGTAGGATTTTGGTAGCAAGTCGCGCCGGGTCAGAAGCAGCGCGGCGGCGCCATCAGCGTTAGGCGCCGCGTCAAACATGTTAACCGGCTCGCTGACCATTTCAGCTCTGGCGTAGGCTTCGGGTTTGATAGCCTTACGGAACATGGCGTACGGATTACCGGCGCCGTTGGCGTGAGCCGTAATCGCGAACCCGGCGAAACCATTGGCGGGCACGCTGTACTCGTACATGTAGCGGCGCATGATGATGGCAGCCTGCGCAGTGGCGGTCAGTCCCTGCATGGCTTCATAATCACTGTCGGCGGCGGTGGCGACAGCGGCTTCCACATCTGGGCCGACTTTGTCGGTGAATTTCTCAACGCCTACCACCAGGGCTACATCCACCATACCGCTGGCGATGGCGAGATAGCCCTGGCGCAGGGCTGCCGCGCCCGAAGCGCCGGCTGCTTCCACGCTAACAGCCTCGATGCCTGGCAGCCCGGCGTAATCGGCCAGCAACGCACCCAGGTGGGCCTGGTTGGAGAGGTTGAGCGCGAGCATATTTCCCACAAAGAGCGCCTGCGGTTTGAGACCGCCGCCGTCAATGGTCGCAGCCTTAATGGCACGATAGGCCAGCTCGCGCAGAGAAAGTTCCCAATGTTCGCCAACTTCAGTTTGCCCAATACCTGCAATTACGATATCAGTCATGGAATCGCTCACTTCATCTGTAATTTGCCACGGAAGCGCACGTAGGTGGCGTAATCGATTTCGGTGCGCCGGGCGATGTAGGCCTGGGTCGTGGTTGCGCGCCCACGACGTTCCGGCAGCTTATCGGTGACAAGTATGTCGAAGGCGTCTGAACCGGCACCCGAACCGAAGGAAACCATCAGGATGCGGTCGCCGGGTTGGGCGATATCCAGCACACCGGTTAGCCCAATCATGGCCGCGCCAGCATAGGTGTTGCCAATAACCGGTACCAGCAATCCGGGGGCGATCTGCTCCGGTGAAAAACCGAGCTGCGCGGCCACGCGCTGCGGGAATTTGGTATTGGGTTGGTGCAGTACACACCACTTGTAGTCAGCCGGGCTGGTGCCGGCCGCCTGCATCAGGGCCGTGGCCGCTTCGGTGATGTGTTTGAAATAGGCTGGTTCGCCGGTGAAACGCATGCCGTGCTCCGGGTATTTTTGGTATTCTCGCCGCCAGAAATCGGGTGTGTCGGTCACATAAGAATAGGAAGCGTTGATGATTGCCAACGACTCTTCGGCTGGGCCGACGATGTAAGCCGCTCCGCCAGCCCCGGCAGTATATTCGAGCGCGTCACCGGGTTTGCCCTGTGCGGTATCCATGCCAACCGCCATGGCATAATGCGCCATGCCTGATCCGACCAGTCCCATTGCGGCAACCAGGGCCTCGGTGCCGGCTTTGCAGGCGAACTCCCAATCGGCGGCCTGGGTGTTGGGCACGGCGCCGATCGCTTCGGCTACCAGGGTGGAGGTGGGCTTGACGGCGTAAGGGTGCGATTCTGAGCCCACCCATACGGCCCGCAGCTCAACCGGATCGATCTGGGCGCGGGCCATGGCGTTGCGCGCTGCCTCAATCGACATGGTAATCACATCCTCATCCAGGCCGGGAACGGCTTTTTCCTTGATCGGCAAGCCGCCTTTGCCGCCAGTCC
The DNA here is from genome assembly GCA_903910795.1 of uncultured Anaerolineae bacterium. Lineage (GTDB taxonomy): Bacteria > Chloroflexota > Anaerolineae > Anaerolineales > Villigracilaceae > UBA5195. The sequence continues at coordinate 12,913 of CAIWAX010000395.1, read as the reverse complement.
AGATCCTGGCAACTTCGCGGGCGGGCAAGCGGTAACGCGGAACATATGCGCCGTAGCCAACGATGCCAACGGGTTTATTGGGTCGTAAGAGCGTGCTGGAATTTTGGGGGTTGGGAGTTGTCATGGAAACCTTCTTTTATTGTTTTATTGTGACACACCAACAGCATATTATGGGCTTGGGCACGAAGATCGTGAAGGTTTTTGTGATAAAAACGATCTTTTTGCGTTCTTAGTGCCCTGGCGGTTAATTTTTAAGCCAAACTCTCTAAAAGTTCCTCAGCCCGGTCGATGCGCACGATCTTTTCGGCGACCATCCGGGCTGCAATTTTTTCAATCATATCACCAGACGCGCCCGCGGCGATAGCCACCTGGCGCGCGTGCAGACTCATGTGACCGCGCTGGATGCCTTCGGTAGCCAGGGCACGCAGAGCAGCCATATTTTGGGCCAGGCCGACTGCCACAATGATCTCGGCCAGATCAGAGGCAGTTTTGACATTCATCAGCTTAAGCGCGGCGCGCGCCGCCGGGTGTACCTTGGTGGCCCCGCCGATGACACCAACCGCCATCGGCATTTCGAGCGTGCCGACCAGGTCGCCCTCCGCGTTGACACCCCAGGTGGACAGGCTGGTGTAGCGCCCGCCGCGGGCCGCGTAGGCGTGTGCCCCGGCTTCGATGGCGCGCCAGTCGTTCCCAGTGGCGATCACAACCGCGTCCACGCCATTCATAATGCCCTTGTTGTGCGTGGCAGCCCGGTATGGGTCAACAGCCGCGAAAGCATAGGCCGCGATAATGCCGTCCCGCACGGTCTCGCCGGAAAAGCCTTCAAAAGTCAGTTCCTTGACCGGAATTTGGCAGCGCGCGCGTGTGATGCGCCGGTCGGCCAGGTTGGAAAGAATGCGCAGGTGCACCTTGCCGCCAGTAATGGCTTCCACTTGCGGAGCCAGGCGTTCGCAAGCCGTGTTGACAGCATTTGCGCCCATGGCGTCGCGCACATCGTAGATCAGGTGCAGCACCAGGAATCCGCCAACCGGCGAATCGGGGAAGGTGCGAACTTCCAAATCGCGGGCGCCGCCGCCAAATTTTTTTAGGATAGGGTCGATTTCATCGGCTGCGGCCAGTAGTTCGGCCTTGTGCTCGTAAAGTTTGAAACTGGCTTCGGCCAGGTTGACAACGTTCAGAACCTGCATCTGTCCGATCATCAAAGGGGCGCTGGATGTGGTTTGAAAACCGCCACCCGCGCGAGCCAATTTTGCCATGAAGGAAGCCCCGGCCACCACGGATGGTTCTTCAATCGCCATCGGCACCAGCACATCCCGTCCGTTGATCTGGAAGTTGAGACCCAGCCCCAGCGGCAGGGCATGCAACCCGATGGCATTTTCGATCATGTGATCGGCGGATTCCAGGCTAATGCCGCCAGTGGTCCAGACCGATAATTCTTCGGGGGTCAGCCCGGCGGCCAAAGCAGCCCGGGCCAGGCGTTCTTCAAGACTTAGATTGTAAAAACCGGCGAGGCGAGAGGTTCCCATATTTTTCCTGGCGACACAGTATTTTTGATCGGAATATAACAGATCATCTCTATTTTACGATATCACGCTGGCAAAACCTATCAACTTGACAATTCGGATGGGTAGGGTAGAATAACTCCGAGAGGATTCTTCTTAGATGCAACTTACGCGCCAGCAACTTCAGGAACGGCTCATTGCACTCCACCAGGCCAGCCTTCAGCTTGTGGAGGATGTTTCCCTTGAAGTACTACTTGAGCGGATCGCATCGGTGGCCTGCGAGCAAGCCCAGGCGCGTTATGCTGCGCTGGGTGTGATGGGGGACGATGGCAGGTTGGAAAAATTCATATCGGTTGGCATGACCGACGCTCAAATCCAGCGCATCGGACATCCCCCGGTTGGGCGTGGCCTGTTGGGTGTCATCATGAATTCCGAACATCCCACACGCATTCCTAATATTTCAGCCGACAAACGCAGCGCGGGTTTCCCGCGCAATCACCCTCATATGAGTTCTTTCCTGGGGGTGCCCATCCGTTTGGGCGACAATCAGCTCGGTCAGATTTACCTGACCGAAAAGATTGGGGAGCATGAATTTTCAGAAGATGATGAGCAAATCATCCAGATGCTGGCCGCCTATGCCGCCGTGGCGATCAACAATGCGCGCAACTATGCAGACCTCAGGCAGCGCGACCAGGCGCTAATCCGCCGCAACCAGGATCTGGCTCTCTTGAATAACATCGCGGGAGTGTTGACCGCTTCTCTCAAGTTGGATGAAATCCTGCACAAAACCCTTTCGCTGGTGATGGAATACATGGAAGTAGAATCTGGCGAGATTTTCCTGCTCGAGGAAGACAAACACACCCTGCGTCTGGTGCTGCACCGCGGGCAGGCCGCCGAAGCTTTTTGGACCCGCAATCGTTTTAACGTGGATGAAGGCATCATTGGAATGGTTGCAAAAACTGGCAGCGCCATCGTCAGCCATGACCTGGCCCATGATATGCGCTACCTGCGCGATGCTGTAGTGGATGCAGGCTTCAAGCAAATGGCCTGCTTTCCGCTGACTTCCAGCGGCAATCTGGTGGGAGTATTAAGCGCCGTCACGCGCAGCTCCACCGCGCTCGATGAACATGACACCCAGGTTATCACAGCCATCGGAAGCTGGGCCGGGCTGGCCATTGAAAATGCCCGCCTGCACAACGATGCCCGCCGTCTGGCAGTGCTGGAGGAGCGCGACCGCATCGGTATGGATTTGCATGACGGGATTATCCAATCCATTTATGGCGTCGGGTTGGTGCTCGAACATGCCCGCCTGCTGGCAACCGAAGAACCCGAAAAATCGGCGGAACGCATTCAGCAGGCCATCAACAGCCTGAACAACACCATCCGTGACATCCGCTCCTATATCCTGGATTTGCGCCCCCGCCAGTTCACTGATGAAAACCTGATGGATGGTTTGCGCCGCCTGATGATGGAATTTCGCATTAACACCCTGGCCGAAATTAACCTGACCGGTTCGGCTGAAGATATCCGCGAAATGCCGAACAGAAATGCAATGGCCCTGTTCCATATTTGCCAGGAAGCCCTGGCGAACGCCGCCAAACATTCCCGCGCCAAGAAAGTCAACGTTATTGTCTGGATTTCGCCTGAGCGCGTCATGCTCGAAATCCACGATAACGGCAGCGGATTTGACATGGAAAAAATGAGCCAGTCGCTTGGTCACGGACTATCAAACATGCACACCCGGGCCCAGCACGTAGGCGGTGACCTGGAGATTGCCTCAGCACCTGGGGAAGGCACTTCCATCCTGGCCTGGGTGCCGCGCTGGAACAGCGACCATTCCGCCAGTACGGCCAAAGCCTGAAACGCCGGTAACCTGAAGATATGATCCCCGGGCGGTGAAAACCGCCTTTTTGTTTCCCATTTAAAGACTTAACATGCCAATCATTGCGCTTGCCATCCTGCTCTTCTCCGCCGGGCTCCATACCACCTGGAACCTGCTCCTCAAGCAGTCCGGCGACAAATACATTGCCACCTGGTGGTCAACCCTGCTGGGTGCTGGGGTTTTCCTGCCTTTCCTGTTATTGACAGGTTTGCCCGCCAGGGAAATATGGCCTTTGCTTCTGCTTAGCGGAGTGGTTGAAGCCGTTTATTACATCGTCCTTTCCACCGCCTACCGCGATGCCGACTTTTCGTTGGTTTACCCGCTGGCCCGCGGAGCCGCCCCGGCTCTGATCGCCATCTGGTCGTTATGGCTCCTGCAAGAAAAAATAACCACTGGCGGCTGGCTCGGTCTTGGGCTGATCGTTTGCGGCCTGTTGATCGTTGGCGGCGGCAACCTCTTTCAACACCGTCGCGAAAAGCCGCACATGCGCGGCGTGTTCCTGGCGCTCATCCTGGCAGTTACTATTTCCATTTATTCCATCATTGACGGTTTTGCCGTCAAGCATACACCGCCCTTCTCCTATGCTGTTATGATTTTCTTTCTTGCTCCCGTCTTTACCTCCCCTTTTATTTTCAAACGCTACGGCTGGAACACCTTGAGGGTCGAACTGACCAGCCATTGGATCCGCATCCTCAGCATTGGATTGCTGATTGTCTGTGCATATTTACTTGCCCTGGCAGCATATACCATCGCCCCGGTCAGTTATGTCGGCTCGGTGCGCGAGGTCAGCGTGGTGTTCGGTGCACTGGCGGGTTGGCGCTTTCTCGGAGAAAAGCTGGCTGGCTGGCGGCTGGCTGGTTCGGTTGTCATTTTTTGCGGAATCCTGGTGATCGCCTTCCTTGGATAGGGATTTTTTTCACAGGGGATAGGTAACCCAAAAAACGAGCAACCCGTGAGTGGTTACAAATAATCAATACGAATTAAATGGTCGAAAAAATCCATCATTGATGGCATATTTCTCAAAACATGGCCTCTGTGAGCAAATATCTTTCTTAGTCTTTCAGTGCATTTCGCTGGTTTAAAGTTGAATCCTTGAAAAACATGTTTCACGCGCGGCCTTCTATCAAAATCCAACCCTCAGGTTTTTTAAGATAGATATACGACAAGTGCCTTTTTTTTGACAATCGACCCCATATATGGGGGGTAAAATTATCAGGGAGGGAATAATGGTGGGTACGTATGTTCTAAACATGCGCGAAACCCTCCGGCTATTTTCCTGGCTTTCTTTAAGGTACTTGTGTCTTAAAAAAGCGGAAGTTTTTAAGATAGCGTAGGCTGGGCGTGTGGCGCTTTTCTTTCCTTTTTGCTAAAATAAAGTCAGTCATCCAACAGGGATGTGAGCAACAAGTCAACCGAACTCCTGAAATTGTTGACAATCGAGTTTATTCCCCTTCCCTCTGTGATATATCGCAGAGGGCTTTGCAACCTTTTGCTTATTTTTATTCTCGGAGTCGCTTATGAATGCAGAACAGGCATGGCAATCCGTGCTCGGTCAACTCCAGATGGAAATGCCTCGAGCATCCTTCGATACCTGGGTGCGTGATACTCGCGTGGTTTCCTATGATAATGGTTTAATGATTATTTCAGTTCACAATGCCTATGCCCGCGATTGGTTGGAAAACCGCCTGCTCAGCACGGTTTCGCGCCTGCTGGCTGGCATGATGGATCGCGGGGTGGAAGTGCGCTTTGTGGTCGATGCCGCGGCTGGAGCCGCGGATGTGGATGAAACCCCCGATGAAGCCGAAAATCCGGCTGGTGTTCAACCTTCGCTGGCTACCAGGCAGCGCAACAGCACCCTCAACACGCGTTACACCTTTGAAAATTTTGTAGTGGGTGCCAACAACCGCCTGGCGCATGCTGCCGCCCAGGCAGTCGCTGAAAACCCCGCGCGAGCCTATAACCCGTTATTCCTGTACGGCGGCGTCGGCCTGGGAAAAACCCATCTGCTGCATGCCATTGGCAATTCCTGCCACTGTCGTGGTCTAAATGTGCTCTACGTGTCATCTGAAGAGTTCACGAATGACATGATCAACGCCATCCGTACTCACACCACCCAGGCCTTCCGCGAGAAATACCGCTCGGCTGACGTACTTCTGATCGATGATATCCAGTTCATTGCTGGCAAGGAAGGCACCCAGGAAGAGTTTTTCCATACTTTCAACACCCTGCACAGCCAGGATAAACAGATCATTGTTTCATCTGACCGGCCTCCCAAATCCATGGTCACCCTCGAAGAACGCCTGCGCTCGCGTTTTGAATGGGGCCTGATCGCCGATATCCAAATGCCAGATATCGAAACCCGCCAGGCTATCCTGCGCTACAAAGCTGAAAAAATCGGCCGGGAAGTGCCCAACGAAATCCTGGACATGATCGCCCGCCGCGTCCAATCCAATATCCGCGAACTGGAAGGCGCCCTCAATCGCATCATCGCCTTCGCAGATCTTTCGGGCGTCCCGATGAGCCTCCAGTTGTCCGAGATGGCCCTGGCTGACCTGCTGCCCCAGGTTCACAATGTTCAACCAGCCAGGCTGCTCTCTCTCGTTGCCAACGAATGGCAAACCTCGGTTGAAGCCTTGCTCAGTCGTGACCGCTCAGCGCGCGTGGCCGAACCACGCCAGGTGGCCATGTACCTGCTGCGTCAGGAAACCAACGCCTCCTTGCCGCAGATTGGTGAAGTGCTGGGTGGGCGCGACCATACCACCGTCATGTACGCTATTCAGAAGGTAGCCAGCGAGATACTGATCAAGAAAGACATGGAACGCAAGGTCAACCGTGTCAAACAGCTTCTCTACGGCCAGGCCGCCATGGCGACTTAATCATCGTATCACCGGATTTATTCGGTTTATTCCAAATTGGGCCATTATTCAAGCTACAAAAAGACAATCCTGCGGGGCGAAACCCACAGGATTGTCTTTTTTGGATCTACGATCGCTGAAGAATTGATGTGGGATACGGCCAACAAGATTTACTATCCCTGATACCGATTTTGGAAAAACTAATTTCGCCAGCCTTATCACCGCGATTAAGTTTCCCCTCTTTGCAACTTCACCAATTTTCCCTTGCCCGTGCGCCGCAGGCGCTTGATGGCGACTTCACGCTTCATGGCGGTGACTCGGTCGGGCTGCTCCTCGACATACACCATGCGCACCGGGCGGTGCATACGCGTGTAGCGCGCGCCTGTTCCAGCGTTGTGCTGCTTCTCACGCCGGGCGGGGTCGGTGGTCCAGCCGGTGTAATAGGTGCCATCCGCACATTCAACGATGTAACAGAAAAAAGGCATGCTTCGGGCTACTTTTTATCTTTATCTTTGCCCAGACCGCCCATGAACAGGCGTTTGAACAGATCGCCGCTTTTAGGCGAGGCCGGTTTGTCTTCAGGTCCGCCCCACTGCGCCCGCTGGCGCTCGCTCAACCAAGCTTTGCGATCGGAGAAGGCCAGTTCCAGACGGCGCTGCATGTCTTCCCGATCGCCCCTTTCGAGAGCGGTGCGCATGTAGGTCAGCGCACCGATGGCGTTATCCAGTGCGGCGGTGGCGGCCTGCGGGTTGTGAAAGAGCGCCTCCAGCAGCGCATCCAGGTTGTCGGCGCCCAGGGCGGAGGCCGATTGGTGATAGGGGCGTCCAGCGAAGCGGCGCGCCTCTGTCCAGCCCGGCTGTCCAACGGTGGCGTTCAGCAGGGCCGCCGAGAGAACCTGGGGCAATAGATGAGCGGTCATTAACATGCCGTCAGCTTCGAGCATATCCAGAAAAATAGCCTGCCCACCCAGCAGCTCTACCAGGTCGGCGGCCAGTTTCAGTGCTTCCGAAGATGTAGCGGGCGGAACAGCAATGCCCAGGGTGGCATCTTTGAACAAATCCGCGCTGGCAGCCTCGATCCCACGCTCTTTCTGGTCAATAAACCAGGGGTTGATGGCCGGGACGAGTCCAACGTAATGCCGGCCCGCCGGAATATGTTGTTGAAACCACTTGTGGGTTGCCAGTTTGAGGGGAGAGAAATCTACCACGACCGCATCTTCGCGCAGATCGGGGGCGATCAGTTTGAGGGTTTCTTCCATCTGGTCAAAAGGGATGCACAATAACACCACCCCCGCGCCTTCAATGGCGGACGGTAGATTGAATTTGGCAGCATCTAGTGCTCCTATTTCCTTGGCCTTGTTCTGGGTGGCCAGTACGCGGTCATAACCGACCCGGCTGACCCGCTCAGGGTATTTTGCAAGCGCCAGGCCGGCCGATGTGCCGATCTGTCCCAGGCCGATAATTGTGATCTGGACTGTCATAACTGCTCCTGATAACGAATGTGCCGCATACTGTGTATGCGGCACATTATAACGTAATGGGTAAATGAGGTGTAGAATCGAGAGAGCCGGGGACGCCGACCCCGGCTCTCTTTTTCAAAGGAGGAGAAGAGAAATCACTTTTTGCACCCTAAATTTATCACTATCCCATCTAATATACTTGACGCTTGCCCTACGCTTACCCTACGCTTGTCCGACAACTAACAAAACTGTAAGGTCGTCAGTCTTTATCCTTAATATATGAATAAAAACAAGCCCATGATCCTGATTCTAACTGCCAGTGTGGCCGCGATTTCCACGGTACTCTATAACTTTTTCCAAAAAATTACGCCAGCGGGCGTCAACCCGGCCCTGGCCTTGGCTGTTACCTATGCCGTAGCCTTTTTTGCCGCACTGGCCATGTTCGCATTATTTCCGCCAGGCAATTTGAGCACCGCATTTCAGAAGCTTAACTGGGTCAGTTTCGCGCTTGGTCTGGCGATCGCTGGTCTGGAAGTCGGCACGCTGCTGGCATACCGGGCAGGCTGGGAACTGAGCTTGCTGGGCATCACGGTCAACGTGGTGGGGTCGCTGATTCTGGTGACGTTGGGAGTAGTGTTCTTCCAAGAAAAACTGACCCTCACGAATATTCTTGGGATTCTGGTATGTATCGCCGGGTTGGTAATGATCAATTTCAAACACTGAAGCTAATGCGCTGATTTCAAAACCAGATTCAAATTTTCGCAACTAATTGCCTTTCAGCGCATCCAATATTTTAACCATTCCATAGATGAGGAAATCCATGCCCAAAGAAATCTCCAAAAACAAGGTCAAATCTGTGCGGGAAAAACGTCGTTCAGATGAGAAGAGGAATAATTTACTCGGTTGGGGTGTTGCTGCGCTGATCGTGCTGAGCGTGGTGGTGTTTATGCTGACGCGCCCCACCCCCCAGCCTTTAAGCGCGGCCCGCTTAAAACTTGACCCGACGCTTGGCGCTCAAGCCGCCAAAGTTACCATCACCGAATTTTCGGACTTTGGCTGACAGGCTTGCCAGGCCTGGCACCGGTCCGGTGTCTTACAAAAAATTCGGGATACATACGGCGACAAAGTTCTCTTTATTTGGAAGGATTTCCCCGTGATCACCTCCGCGTCACCCAAGGCGGCCGAGGCCGGTCAATGCGCCTTTGACCAGGGTAAATTCTGGGAATATCATGATTTGCTGTATGACAAGGCTCCGGCCCTGGCTATCAGCGATTTGAAAACTTACGCGGCCCAGCTCGGATTGGATACCGCAAAGTTTAATAATTGTCTGGACAGCAGCCAGAATGCGCCCAAGGTTGACCAGAGCATGAATGAAGCCCAGCAGTTGGGGTTCAATGGCGATCCATCTTTTGTCGTCAATGGTCAAAAACTGATCGGGCCGCCTTCCTTTGAAGCGCTGAAGGTCATTATCGATCCGATCCTGGCTTCTGGAAGTTGAGCGTAGGTTTTGTGCAATCAGGGCAGTAAGTGCTTTTATCGTCAAAAAATGTGTTTTTTGAAAACGGCAACGACAACTGACTTGGAATTGCTGAATTTTAAATTAAAAGCAAAACCCTGGTCATTTCCCAACTGAAAAAGTGTAAAATGAAGTTATACCCGTGTCATCCCGTGCGATTTGCTTGGCAAAGCGCACGGGATTGAGGAGTTGCTATGTCACAGATAGCAGTGGTAACCGACAGTGTTGCCAGCATCCCCGAAAACCTGATGGAGCGGTTGGGCATTCAGACTGTCGCCTATTATGTTCACTGCGGGCAGGAAGTCCTACGCGACCTGATCACCATTCAGCGTGATGAGTTCTTGTCCAGACTGTCAGACGCCGCGGTACTGCCAACCACGGCCTGCCCGGGTCCCGGAGATTACTTTGAGAAGTACCAGAAACTTATTTCAGAGGGCTTTAGCGAAATACTCAGCCTGCATATCACCTCGCGCGGCAGCGCTGCCTACCAGGCGGCCTGTGTGGCAAAAACGATGATTGCCAGCCAATATCCGGATATCCGCATCGAAGTGGTGGATACCTTGAATGTCTCGCTGTGCCAGGGCTGGATGGCGGTCGAATCGGCTCGCGCCGCGTTGGCCGGGGCCAGCCTGGATGACTTGCTTGTCATGGTGCGCGGAATGCTGCCGGTGACGCGCATGATCCAGACGGCCGATACGCTCAAATATCTATACATGGGCGGGCGGATTGGCCTGGCCAAACGCCTGATGGGCGCCATGCTCAATGTCAAACCGCTGATCGGCATGAAAGACGGCGTGATCGTTTCCCTGGGCATGGCCCACTCGCGCACGCAAACCTATAACCAGATGGCCGCCTATATCAGCGATGCGGTTGGTCAGGGCAAAGTAAAAGTGGCTTATGTACATGCCGGGGCGCTGGAAGAGACTCTCAAACTTAAGAAGATCGTTGAATCTCGCCTGAACGTGGTTGAGTCCATGATCGCGGAATTATCGCCCGCTCTGGCGGTGCATACCGGCCCCGGTACCACCGGCCTGTGTTTTTACCCGGTCAGGGGCTGAGGCGGCATGACTCTGGATGGCACGCACAAGTTGTGGGCGGATTTGCATCGCCCCGGGATTTCTCCCGCTCAGGCTGATTTTACTGTGCTGGGGATTCCTTTCGATGGACTGGCCAGCGCCAGGCTGGGGGCGGCATTTGGCCCGGAACGCATCCGCTTCTGGTCTCACCACCTGACGCCCTTCAGCGAAGACCGTACCCGGCTTTCTGATCTGAACATCTGCGATTTGGGGGATATTGCCATTACCGAACCAGCCAGCGATTTCCCCCGCGTAGCCGACCTGGTGGCGGGCCTGCCCGACATCCTCATCAGCCTGGGCGGCGATCATTCCGTCAGCATCCCGATTTTTGAGGGTCAGCGCCGGCGCTGCGCCGGGAAGCGCCTGGGGGTGCTGTGGCTGGATGCTCATCCGGATCTGTGCGATGAGTTTGACGGCTCGCGCCGCTCGCATGCCTGTGTGTTGCGCCGCGGACTTGAAACCGGCATTGACCCGCAGGATGTCTGCCTGGTGGGTCTGCGTTCCTGGGAAGAACAGGAGCTTGATCTGATCGAGAATGGCGGGCTGCATGTATTTACTGCCGCGCAGGTGGCCGAGACCGGCATGGGCGCAGTTGCCGCCCAGGTGCGACAGGTTCTGGAAAACTGCGATGCCATCCATATCTCCTTTGACATCGATGTGCTCGACCCATCCGCCGCGCCCGGTACGGGCATCCCGGATTATGGCGGGTTGAGTATGCGCGAGGTGCTGACGCTGCTCAAAGCCCAGCAGGGCCTGCCTTTCATTGGTCTGGATATGGTGGAAGTAGCTCCGCCGCTCGACCCCTCGGAAGCGACCGTCTTCGCGGCGCTCAAGGTCATCATGGAATTCATCGCCCTGGTCAAACGAGGCAGTCCTGGTTCCGGCGGTGCCAGCATGGGACGTGGAGGAAACTGATATGCACCCACCTTTAACCATCCGGCTGGCCAGTCGAGCTGATCTGCCGGAAATCGTGCGCTTGTTGGCGGATGATGACCTGGGCAGCCAGCGCGAGCACTACGAGCTGCCCCTGCCAGAAAGTTACTACGCCGCCTTTGCGCAATTGGATGGCAGCCCCTACTTTGAATTGATCGTTGGCGAAATGGATGGGCGTATCGCTGCCACCCTACAGTTGACCTTTATTCCCTCGATCAGTTACCGCGGAGGGCTGCGCGCCCAGGTCGAATCGGTGCGCGTAGATGCCCCCCTGCGCAATCAGGGGCTTGGGAAAGAAATGATGCTGTGGGCCATGGCACGCGCCCGCCAGCGCGGGGCGCATTTGATGCAGTTAACCACCCACAAAACCCGCCTGGATGCCCACCGCTTTTATGAGCGGCTGGGCTTCAAGGGCTCTCATATTGGCATGAAAATCTCTTTACAACAGGAAGATGATGACAGATCAAAATCAAAAACCCAGCGTCGAGCATGATTCCGCTGCCGAACGTTTTGTTTTAAGGCGTGAAGGCCATACCGCTGAGCTGCAATACACTTTGCAGGATGGGGTCATTACCTTTACCCACACTGGCGTTCCGGCTGAACTCGAAGGGCGCGGTATCGGCAGCCAACTTGCGCATGCCGGGTTGGAATATGCGCGTGAAAATAACTTGAAAGTGGCTTCGCTTTGCTGGTTTGTAAGCGGTTACATCGAACGGCACGCCGAGTACCAGTACCTGCTAAAAACGTAAGCCAAAATTTATAGAGATACCTGGCCTTGACAGGCCGCCATCTTGTGGATGGTTTTAGACCTCAAACACCTTCAGCACCTCATCCCCATAGTGATTGATGACCTTTACTGCGATCCTGCCGCTTTTCGGTTTCTCAAAGGGATAGGATGTGGTTTGATACAACGCGCTCCAGGCGGCCTCGTCAATTTCGGCCCGCAGGGCGCGTTTGAGTTTCTCGTAGGGTTCATCGGCGCCGGTGAAATAGGCGTGCCGGACGATGAACAGTTCCCCGTTGTAATTGGTATCGATGAACCAGCAGGCGATATCGTCGGTTTTGTTGGAGCGGATCTCGCCGGTGGTCGGGTCGTAAACATCCAGGCCCTTGATGGTGACGGTGTAACGACTTAAGTCGTTACTACGCTTGATATCCACATCCGGCTCGCCAAAGACCATGAACAGGTTGCCCGCGCCGGTGCGTTTGAGCAGTTCGTCGCCCATCGCTAGATCGGGGTTCATACGCGTGGGCAGGACAATCAGCTTGCCAAAGCGTTTGGCTTCTTCCGAAACGTGCGGATCAAAGGCAAAGCCGCACACGATCAGCAAGTCAAAACCGACACCCTGCACGGCTTCCTTGACCTGCTCGGGGCCAACCGTGCCGAGTTCCGGGCCAATCGAGACGGCCACACGCCGTACGCTGCCATCTTTCTCGGCATATTCGCCGGCGGCGTGCAGCCAGGTACCGGGGAAGGTCTCGAGATGGCTGAATTTGAGCCGTTCGTTCTTGATCGTGTTCTGCACACCGGCGGCGCGCAGGTTTTCGATGATCAGGCCGGTGAAGTCATGTGTATTAAGCGCATCTTCGCGCTGGGCTGTGCGCGGATCGTCGGCTGCCAGCATACGGTGCGGGGACAGGCTTTCAACCGTGTGTCACTGAACACCCTATAATGTACCAGTGGCATTCA
>CAIWAX010000394.1 GCA_903910795.1 uncultured Anaerolineae bacterium | reverse complement strand
GGCGCGGATGATGCGAACGGCGATTTCGCCACGATTGGCAACCAGAACTTTTTTGAACATTTCTCATCCTCTCCTTGCTAATCCCGGCCACAGGTGCGCGGGTGTGAAATATTACAGGGGGATGTTCCCATGTTTTTTGGCCGGATTTGCATCGCGTTTGTTTTGCAGCATTTCCAGGGCATTGATCAGGCGAGCGCGGGTTTCGCGTGGCTCGATAATATCATCCACGTAACCGCGTTGGGCGGCAACGAACGGGTTGGCGAACTTTTTGCGATACTCTGCCACCAGTTCAGCTTTCCGTGCGACTGGGTCCGCGGCTTTCTCCAATTCCTTGCGGAACACCACGCTGACGGCTCCCTCCGGGCCCATGACCGCGATTTCGGCGGTTGGCCAGGCCAGGTTTACATCACCGCGGATATGCTTGGACGACATCACGCAGTACGCTCCGCCGTAGGCTTTGCGTGTAATTACGGTTACTTTTGGCACAGTGGCTTCGCAATATGCGTACAGCAGCTTGGCGCCCGAGCGGATGATGCCGTGGTGTTCCTGATTGGTGCCAGGTAGAAAGCCAGGCACATCTTCAAAGGTGATGATCGGCACGTTGAAGGAATCGCAAAAGCGCACAAAGCGGGCCGCTTTTTCGCTGGCGTCGATATCCAGCACACCAGCCAGAACTGCCGGTTGGTTTGCTACGATGCCAACTGAATGTCCGCCCAACCTGGCGAAACCCACTACGACATTCATCGCGAAATTCTCATGGATTTCAAAAAACTGGCCGTTATCAATCACCATGCCGAGTACTTCCTTGATGTCGTAAGGTTTGCCGGGGTCATCCGGGATGATTTTATCGAGGGCTTCATCTGCTCTCAGTGAATCATCATTAGTGTTGATAAACGGCGGATCTTCCATGTTGTTCTGGGGTAAATAGCCCAATAGCTTTCGGATCAGATATAGAGTATCCGCTTCGCTATCGGCTGCCACCTGGCACACGCCGGATTTCTCTGAGTGTACGCTGGCGCCGCCTAAATCCTCGAAAGATACCTCTTCATGGGTGACGGATTTGACCACATCTGGCCCGGTTACAAACATATAGGAAGAATTGCGTACCATGAAGATAAAATCGGTCAGGGCTGGTGAGTAAACCGCGCCGCCCGCGCAAGGCCCCATAATGGCTGAGATTTGCGGAATAACACCGCTGGCGAGGGTGTTGCGCAAAAAAATATCGGAGTAGCCTGCCAGTGATACTACGCCTTCCTGGATGCGAGCCCCGCCCGAATCGTTGAGCCCGATGACCGGTGCGCCGTTTTTCATGGCCATATCCATGATTTTGACAATTTTTTCGGCATGGACCTCACCAAGTGAGCCACCAAAGACGGTGAAATCTTGCGAAAAAACGTAAACCAGGCGGCCATCAATCGTGCCCCAGCCTGTCACAACGCTGTCACTGGGGTAATGCTGCTTATCGAGCTCAAAGTCAGTTGTGCGATGGATTACCAATGAATCAATTTCCCGGAAAGACCCCTTGTCCAATAAAAGGTCGAGGCGTTCCCGGGCTGTTAATTTCCCGCGCTTGTGCTGGGCATCGATGCGATCCTGCCCGCCGCCCAGGTGGGCTTTTTTCTTGTGATCACGTAAATTTTCGAGGCTTGTTTTCTCTTTCATCGTCACTCCTTAAATATAGAGGCCTATGAAGCGGATGTAATCAGGATGAAACTATAAATTACTAATAAAACAGATGAAAAGACAGCACTGAAAAGAACATTCGGCTCCGGGGAAACCTGGATAATAAGCCGGTCGAGCCAATACCACGAAATATATAACACTGCCGCCAAGAGTCCGGCACGGATTGTTCGCACATGTTTTTTCCAGAGCAGAATTAGCAAGCCCAGACCGGTTAGAAACCATAACAGGCCCGTTGCCAGAATATAAACTGGATTTGCCCCAAATTCAAGCAAGATTTGCCAGTTTACAAGAGAGCTGTAGATGCGCAATCCATACCAGAACGTGAAGCATAACACGAACACAATCAGGATAGTTACGTTAACGTCGCGAGTTGGCCGCTTATTCATCATATAAGGTAAGTAAACAAATCATCATTTCACCGGGATGTAACGCATCAATTCTTTGGCTCCGTAAACCGGGGCGTTTGCCACACTAACCAGTTCGTTTGCGCTGAACTGATTACGATAAGGCATGCTGCCTAAAATAATATCACGGTTGGAGAAAACATAATCCATGCCACGGGCAGCCAGGTATTTTCCGCCCTGGTTGGTTTGCAAGGCTTTAAAGTATGCATAGGAATTGATCAGGCCATCCATATTGACGATTGTGCGGTCGTGGATGAAGTAGCCAGTGTTGCCGCCGCCGGTCATCCCGATCATGGCGCCGGGTTCAGTGTTGTTTTCCAGGATCGGCACAATATCGATGTAAGGCTGCCCCGCCAAGCTGTCCTGATAAGGCATTCGGCTGATCAATTCAGATGAGAAGGTGTATGCCAGGTACAGGCCTGCCAGGCCAACCAGCCCATAGCGCAAGAACTGCCAAAATTTTCTACGAGGTAGCAAATCAAACACGGCGGACAGGGTTATGGCACCAAGCAAGACCACGGTTAGCATTTGCATGACCCAATACCATTCATGTTTGGATGCATAAGCCACCGCACCATAAAAGAATACATGCAGCTCGGCGCTGATCGCAAGCGGTACCAACCCGATCAAAAACAGGCGCTTCAAACTTCTTTTGCGGTTCGCCATGAAAAGACAGAACCAGACCGCTGTCAGGCTTGCGATAATAAGCCAATAGGTTGTATCAAAATCCCAGCCGGTTTTAGCCAGTTTATTGGCCCAATTGACCACTTGATCGGTGAAAAGGCTCCAGGCGCCGCTGTAGGTTGGATCGATTCCAAACACATCTAATACCGTTTTTGAGGGTCCACCATACACATCTTTTGGCATCGAGCCCCACCAGTGTTTGATCTGGCCGCTGACTGGCATGGGTGTACCAAAAAAAAGCAAGTTCATGCCCATATAGATCATCAGTCCAACGGCTGTCAGGCTGAAATATGGTATTGCCATGTGTACCCATGCCCTCAACGGTTTGAGCGCTGAGAGAAGATGGGTTTTAATGGTAGAAAAGGAGTGAAAGAGGATTGGGTGTTGGGATTGGTCGCCATGCCAGGGTGAGGTGATCTTCAACCCAAAGCGGATCAAGATGGTCATTGCCAACATGCCTGCCCAGTAAAAGAGCGGCACCGTTTTTGGCAGATCGAAGGTGGTCAGAGCCGCCAGTACCAGCATCGCAACGCCAGAGATTAGAGCGCTGAGGGTGACACCGATCAAGGATAAGACCAGTATTCGTAGCCCACGCAGGTTACCAGGCCGTTCGTATAGACCGATGAAATAAAAAATCAGGGTCTGGATGATGAAGGTCAGTATAGCCATGGCGATGGCTGAACTATCATACGCCAGCATGTATATTTTAAGGGTGGCACGCTGGATGAAAGCCAGTGCGATCACGGAAAAGGTTGCCATTAAATCCAGCGGCAGCATGTAGCGCATAGCCGTGTGCCGGAAGACCAACCATACTCCGGCAATCATCACCAGGTAGATGCCGTCCAGGCGACTGAACAGGACAAACAGGGCTGCCAGTCCCAGGATCAGCAGATCGCGGGTTGTGAGCCGCTGCTTCGACTCCATGCGTTGCAGGACATACAAGAAGGTCACAATCGAGAGCGCAACAATCCCGGTTTCCATGCCCTGCTGGGTAATCACTGAGTGAACATCCAGGCTGAATGCCCAGAAAGAAGCCGCCAGCATGGCCGCCGGTTGGCCGACCTGGGTTTTCAACAACCTGAAGAGCAGGATGGATGTGGTTGCGCTGAGCGCAGCCATGACAATTAACAAAACCCGGAGCGGGAGGATCAGATCAAAACGCGCCAGGGTGAAAATCGGAATGCACACCAGCATCCAGAGCGGGTGATAACCATTGGTCAAGTTGATGCCGTCGAAGGTTGAGCCGTGACCTTCCCCGATATTTTGGGCTACCTTGAAA
This sequence comes from uncultured Anaerolineae bacterium, assembly GCA_903910795.1. Classification (GTDB taxonomy): domain Bacteria; phylum Chloroflexota; class Anaerolineae; order Anaerolineales; family Villigracilaceae; genus UBA5195. Next base: position 3,011 of record CAIWAX010000394.1, on the reverse strand, counting down.
TAATAATAAGCATCATCGCGGGTGAACCAGTGTGTTGTGAAATTATGCGGCGCAGAAAAAGCCGCATAGAGATGAACGCCCATCACCACCGCGATGAGCGTTATTTCAAACCAATGAAATTTTTTAAGAAAACTCAACCTAAATCTCCAGGGTTATTTTGCCAAGCTGGGAACCGCTTTCCAGACGTTCCTGGGCAGTTTTCGCTTCTTTGAGCGGGAAGGATTTGTCGAGCGCCACTTTTAACTTCCCGCTGGTGACCAGCGTCATTACGTTTTCAAAATCTTGCAGAGTTCCCATCGAGGAGCCGAGCAGGCTCAAGTGTTTGCTGAACATAAAGCGATTATCGATCTCAAACTTGGGCCCGCCAGTGTTTCCAACAGTCAAGATTCTACCGCCTTTGCCCGCTGCGCGAAACGAAAGGGGGTAAGTTGTGCCGACATTGTCAACCACGATATCAGCGCCTTTTTTGCCAGTTGCCAGAAAAACTGACTTTGACCAGTCAGGTTCCTGATTCCGGTCAATCAATATATCCGCGCCCAGGCTTTCGGCCAGGGCAAGTTTTTCTTTGCCCGCCCCAACCACAATCACTGTTGCGCCAATGTATTTGGCGATGACAATGCTGGCTGTGTTCACTCCGCCGGTTGCCCCCACGACCAGCACCGTTTCATTGGATTTCAGGCCCCCACGCACGATCAAGGAATGCCAGGCCGTATGATATACCAGGCTGGCCGCGGCCGCGGTATGGAAGTCGAACTCATCCGGCAGCTTGAAAAACTGCCGGGCAGGCAGGCAAATGTATTCACAGTAGGTGCCGCGCACGTTTTCTCCGAGCAGTTTCCATTCGCGGCACAGATTATCCCTGCCTGCCATGCAGAAATCACACTTGCCGCAGCCCAGGTTGGCGTTGATGACTACCCGGTCTCCGATCTTCCAACCGGCCACATCCGCGCCCAGGCCAACAATATCCCCGGATCCATCCGCTCCTGCGATATGAGGATATTCCAACTTGATCCCCGGCCAGCCGTTGCGTACCCAGATATCCAGCCGGTTCAAGGCCGCTGCGCGCAAGCGCACCAATATTTGACCGGGTTGTGGCTCAGGAGTTGGAAAATCCGTGTACTCAAGCACCTCGCTGGATCCATGTTGGTGAAACAAAATGGCTTTCATCTCATTCTCCGTATTTATTTGAACTGGATGGTACGAACCTGGATTTTGGACATTTCACCGGATATATTATCCTCGATTTCAATGTAAATGCGGCTGGAAAGAGACGGGCCCCGATCGAATGGAATCGTCACTAGCGGGTCGGCAGGTAGCCCAACATAGCTTTTCGAATAATGCACAGGCTGGGCTGCACCTGGAGCATACAGGTCGATATTGATGGTGAAATTGGGCAGCGCGCCAGTTTGTATCACTACACCAGGTGTGCTGAGCGGCGGGGCGGGGTAGAGGTCAAAAATATATGGGTTGGCTTCCAGAACCCGGGAAAGCGTATTCGGGTCATCATCAAAGGTGTCGCTAATACTGCCGCTGCCGATGGGTGAATGCAGGATCCGGGTGGTTTGCCCGTTAATAATAACCTTGTCTTCTACCGGTTTGCGGTTGGCAGCGTGTTGCGCTGCCAGGATTTGATCAATTTTGTCTGAAAGGCTGAGCGTGATGAAATAAAAACCGGGTTGGTCATCGGGGTAAGAAATGGTTTGCCGTATATGTATGTTGGAAAAGCGTGGGTCATTCGAAAAATTTTTATACTCATCAGGTGTCAGGATGAAGACAGTATCTGTTGATAACAGGTTGCGTTTATCAAGAATATCATTGGGGGTGCCAAAACTTGTGCGATTCAATAGGTCCTGGGTCAGGAAGAATTGTGCGAATTGGTTTGTGCCGTTGGCCCAGGCGGGGGAAATAAAGAATTTCAAGTTTGGATCATTTTTCAATTCTGGCACGATCGTATCCTGAAAGACTTGTTTTGCTCCATACTGCATTCCATACAGGCCGTAATCCGTGTACCAGGTCGGGCCATTGACCAGCGCATCTCGCAGGATGTAAATACTGAGAGCAGCCATAAAAACGAACAAAACCAGGTTCAAGGTTTCAAACTTGAGCAATCGTACCGATTTCAGAAGCCAGATGGAGGCCCAGTCTATTCCAAGAGCAATCAGGATCGCCCATGGGATCACCATCCAGATTACACGTGGGGTGTCAATTGCTACAATTGTTGCCGGGATCGGCGCTACCAGCAGGGCGATCAGCACTGTTCGGTATTCAGATTGACGGATTTTTAGCAGGGTTCGAATGATTCCCAGCCCTGCAAAGGGCAGCATGAACCATAGAATATTACCGTAGCCTTTCATACGGTGCCGGATCAGATCTATATCAGTCGGAATGAACCAAAATTTAGGGTTGGTACCGATCAAATATTGATCCAGCATAGCTGTTGTTTTTTGCTGGAGCGTTGTGCTTTTATCCATCCAGTAAGAATTACGTGCGCGGACCTCATCTGCCATTGCACTCGGATTGGCAAGGATATATCGGAAGTACGGAAGAGAGAGAAGCACAGCCAACCCTAGCGCGATCAGTAAAGTGTGTCGTCTTTCTGGTTGGAAATGATATCGGAAATCGCTCAAAAAAAAGAATATGGCGGTCAGTCCGGTCAATACTTGCCCCAGACCATGGGTGTAAAACATTAAAGCGGCTGAGAAAATCGTCACATACAGGTATTTATCTTTACCCTGGCGGTAAAGATTGTAAAAATAGAGGGTTGCCGCGAAAAAAGAGGCCACCTCCATATATTCGAACGCAGTGCGGGCATGCAAAAACCAGGCCGGGCTGGTGATCATCAATAAGATTCCCAGCCAGTAAGAACGGATGTGAAAAACCTGTTTTAGGAGCAATCCAATCAGGATGGCGGCCAGAAGCGTTATCAATCCTGGTACGAGACGGCTGACCAAAACAGTTTTTCCAAACAGGATTGTGGGAAGAATCTGGATGTAAACGCTGGTTCCATTCAG
>CAIWAX010000393.1 GCA_903910795.1 uncultured Anaerolineae bacterium | reverse complement strand
TGATGATCTGACAGATTATCATCGAACAATCAAAATCAAATTCCTTGGTAACTTTTTTCGATTTCCACTCGTTATGGGTGATGTATTATTTAAACTTCCCCTAAAAACTGTCCTGCATGCTGGGTTGAGTTTCCTGTGGTATTTTGTGGATGGCCTCATCCATAAGCCTGAAATTGAGACATCCGAAACTGTTTTAAGACGTTTTTACGGAAATGTGCTCTACGAAATATTCTTCAAAAATTACATCATCAATGTTTGGGGCATTCCCCCGGCTGAGTTTTCACCAGCCTTTGCGCAGCAGCGCATACCGCGTATGAATTTAATCGGGGCGTTGGATAATATTCGTTCAATCATCAAGAGCCGGCTCCCAAACAAAGTGACAACCGAAAATTTTGTTGAAAATGTGGATGGTAAACTGTATACTACCCGGCAAGGTTTCTCACTGATCACTCAAAGAATGGCAGATGAAATTACTTCGCTTGGTGGCCAGGTTATCCTGAATGCCGAAGTAAAAAAAATTAAAAGAACAGCCTTTACCGTTGAATCTGTTGAGTATTTGCACGGTGGGGCGCTACAAACGCTGCCAGCCGATGGGATCATCAATACACTCCCGATCAACGAGGCTTTAAAAATGATGGAGCCTGGCATGCAGCCGGAAGTATTGCACTCTGCCGAAGCACTTAAATTTCGAGCATTGGTTTTTGTTGGTTTGCTCGTTGACCGCCCCAAAGTGTTACCATCCTCTTTTATGTACTTTCGAGAGCACTCATTTAACCGCATATCGGACCTGGCCCAATTCGGATTCCATGTTGAACCGGATGGTTGCACACAACTTGTGGCTGAAATTACATGCAACCAGGAAGATCGAGCCTGGATTGATGATGATTTCGCCAAAAATTTAGTAATTACGGATCTTGTTTCAGAGCATCTGCTTGAACCAGGTGAAATTATTGAGGCGCATGTCTATCGAGCGCAGCACGCATATCCTATTTACACCCTGGGTTATGAAAAACACCTTGAAACCCTCTTAAAAACCGTTGAAGGTTTTCCAAACCTGGAAACGGCAGGCAGGCAGGGCAGGTTTCAATACATAAATTCCCATATTGCAATGAAAATGGGTTATGAAGCCGCCGACCGTTTGGTTTCATAGCACTTTTATCAAGTATAACGAGATGACAGATGTCCAGTAACCAAAATCCTATCGTGCCACATTTTAGTATCAAAGTGTGGGCAAAAATAAGCCTGGGTGTTATTACTTCCTTCCTATTCGGTCCCTGGTGGCTGGTGGCCTTCCTGCATAGATTGCGGGGGGTAAAAATCCACAATATCTGGCGGGTCTTTATCGCAGGGCAGGTGTTAATTGATTCCCGCTTCCCTGAACTTGTTGAAATTGAAGAAGAAGTTTATATAACACGCGGAGTAATTATTCATACCCATTTTGCGCCTCCGCCTTTTCTTGAAGCCAAAATTGGTGGCGTGCGCACTGGCCGCGTAATCATTAAGCGCGGCGCCTATATCGGGATGAACTCCATCATTTTGCCAGGCGTTACAGTTGGCGAAGGGGCTGTCATCGGCACTGGTTCGGTGGTGACCAAAAACGTCGCGGATTACACAATGGTCGCTGGAAACCCTGCCCGTGTGATTAAATCAGTTTATGAAATCCGCCCAATGAATGATGCGGGAATGAATCCATAGGATTTTAGGATGCCAAAGATCAAAATGCCAAAGCTGGATATATTTTATAAGCGCCGGGACTGGTTTTTCTGGTGCGCCTTGAGCCTGATGATCCTATTCAGGATATGGATATTATCTGGAATACCAAAACATTATATTTTTGGCCCGCATGACGATTTATTTTTTGCGAAACAGGCTTACTCACTGCTGAGCGGCACCTGGCTCGGCAGTTTTGACGAGATGATTTTGATCAAAGAGCCATTTTATGGCATGTTTTTGGTTGTTTCGTCTCTGAGCGGCCTGCCCTTGTTTTTGAGCGAAAATTTGTTATTTATTTTGGCCTGCCTGGTGTTCTATATCGCCATCGAACCGCTTATCAAAAATCGCTGGGCGCGCCTGTTGATGATTGCCGTCCTGCTTTTTTGTCCGATTGATCTGCTGACATATTGGACGATCCGGGTTTACAGGGAATTTGTGTATGTGTCACTGAGCCTGCTGGTGATATCGTTTGCCATTGGCTTGTTTTTACGCCTGAAAGAAAAAATTTGGGTGCTGTTATTATGGGCGGCTGGCCTGGGTCTTTCGATGGGCGCCTTTATGTTGACCCGTGAAGAGGGCATCTGGATTTATCCCGTCTTGTTTTTGCTGCTGCTGGGCGGCCTGTGGGTTATTTGGAAAAAATCCGAAAACCACAAATGGCAGCGAACCGGTCTGATCTTCCTCCCGGTCATCCTGTGGTACATCCCGCTCCTGCTTGTTTCGTATATGAATTATTCGTATTATGGTTATTGGGGGACTTCATCACTGCTTGATCCGGATCTTACCCTGGTGATCAGCACCATGCAGCGCATCCGGACAAACACCTGGTATCCTTATCAAAGAGTGACAAGAGAATCGTTGCTAAAAGCGTATCAGGTTTCCCCAACCCTGGCCAGTCTGCGGGCTCCATTGGAACTCAGCCTGATAAAGTGGACGCCAGCCAGCCAGCAATTGATACAGATGAAGCCAAGCTGGTATCTGCGAGCCTATTCAGACCACGGCAGCGAAGGCGGCATGTCTAATATTATTTGGGCCTTGCCGGAGGCCGTCAGCAACGCCGGGTATTATTCAAACGGCAGCTATCCGCATGAAGTGTATGCGCGGATTGCCAGGGAATTGACGGACGCCTGTGACCGGGGCGCACTGGATTGCGCGACTTCCATGAATATCCCCTTGATTGGAACCGTGGAAGCACGGCAGTTCCCCATCATTGCGAGAATGTATGTCGCGGCCGAGCAAACCCTGATGAGCCTGGATATCGGCGGCCTGCCCGAGATTGGCGACCCGAATTATTGGGGGCAATATTCGTCGAATATCCCTGAATTTTCATACTTTGATATGGTTGCCAATAATCCGGTCATGCAGCCGCAAACATTGATCGCCATAGACGGCGTCAGCCTGAATGGCTGGGGATTTTTTGAAAAAAGCGCCACACCCATTTCTTTTGTCTTTCTGGATCAAGCGGGTAACCAGTTAGGTGATAATGGGTCTGCCAATCTGCCCAGCCCGGATGTGTATCAATATTTTCAACAACAAGGCCAGAACCTGCCGGTTACTGCGAACTGCCGGTTCAGGCTTAATTTTCCGAAGAGCACGACCCAAATCAAGGTTGTCTCATCCCAGGGCACCACCATCCTGCCGCTCGAAAGATTTGCAAGTTTGGCGGAAATTGTTCAAGATGGCTTCCAAATTTTCATTGACAGCCGCACGAGCACCGCTGCTGCACTCGTAAAAGAAAATAGATTGGGACTGCTAAGCTTCAAGAAAAGTTATTTTCTGTTCAATCAATCAACATACAGGGCCTTGACGCTCCCATTCTCCCTGGTCGGCATCCTGTGTTTGCTTGGTTTGCTGGTGCTCTCCGTCTGGAAAAAACTCCATCCCCCCCTGGAACACCTGGTCGTCATCATTTTCCTGGCTGGTTTGTTGTTTACGCGGATGACGTTACTCGTCATGATCGATGCGACCACCAATGGGCCTGGTCAGGCTTATAACGCATCCCTGTACTTGTTTTTATATCCCCTGATCGCCCTGTCGATATATTCTTTTCTTTCTTTGCTGGCGGCATATCGGAAGCAAAACCAGCCGCAGTAAAATATTCCACATAAAAAAACGTCCCGAAGGATTTTACCCCTTCGGGACGTTTTTCTTTTTACGGTCTGCTGACCAAAATATCGTTGCTCATGTTGAGGCTGTCGTAGTACGGGAACCAGTATGTGCTGGACATCTGGTTAAGTGGGAAACCCATCATTTCGTTGAACACGCTGTTGGGATAGGTCAACACCCGCTCGCTCGTGAAGATGGGCACGCTGTTGGTGGAAACCACCCGCACCGGGCCGTTCGTCACCCCGATCCAGCGCGGGGTGACCCGCCCACCGGCCGGGATGCTGAAGGGACTGTCTACCGTCAAAACGCCGCCGATATAGACATTCACTGTGGCGCTCAGGGTGGCGCTTGGGTTGCCGATCAGCAGCCACATGCGCATCAGGTTGGTGTTGATGCCCGGGTTGTAACTATGATCGTAGGATGGGAACCAGTATTCGGTGGTGAACTGATTGAAGGGATAGCCCAGCACTTCATTAAAAGAGTTGTCTGGCCCCGAAAGCGTGATCTGGCTGGCTACTACCGAAATATTGTTGGTGGAAACCACGCGCACCGGCCCATCCACCACGCTGGGGTAACTTTTGGTGATGGACGAGTTGATCGGGATGCTGTAGCTGCCTTCCTTGACGGCGCCAATATAAATATCGACTAAGGCAGCTTTGGTGGAACTGGTGTTTGCCACCTGGATGGAGTTGCTCATCGTGGTGCTGTCATAATACGGGAACCAGTATTCGCTGGTGAGCTGGCTGGCCGGAAAACCGAGAATTTCATTGAAGGAGCTGGTCGGATAGGTGAAGACGCGTTCGCTGGTGAAGATGTTAACGCCGTTGGTGCATACCACATGCACCGGGCCGCCTTTGGTGCCGATCCAGCGCGGAGTGATGCGCCCGCCGGCCGGGATGCTGAAGGGGCTGTCTGAGGTCTTGACGCCGCCGATATAAATATTCACTGTGGCTGCCTGCGTTGTACTGGCATTGCCAACCAGAACCCACATACGCATCGGGTTGGTGTTGGTGCCTGGAATATAACTGTGATCGTAGGCCGGGAACCAGTAATCGGTGGAAAGCTGGCCCGTGGGCACGCCCATGACTTCGTTATAGCTCTCGCCCGAGGTGGCGCGCTGGCTGGTGATGAAACCTGAGCCGTCGCTGGTGGTGACCTGCACCGGCCCGTTTATCAGGCTGGCGGCGTTCTCTGTCAGGAAGGTATAACGCGGCAAGCTGAAGGCGCCCTGATCCGCGCCGCCGATGGTGACATCGGCATTCGGCACATAAATGCTATAGACCTCGCCGGTGGTGAAATTGCCGTTGTTGATGCCTGTGCCGCCCAGCGGGTTCCCGGCCAGATCCAGGATGCTGTCGTTGTCGATCACATCCAGCCGCAGGGTGCCCGCGCCGGTTCCGGGGCTGACGCTGACAGTATAGACTGAGCCTGATCCGCTCACATTGGTGATGGCAGTCCCGGTCAGCCCGCTTTGCGTGAACCTAAAGTCGGTGGCATCCACCCCGCTGACCGCTTCGGAGAAGGTCACGGTGAAGCCGACCGAGGCGGCGGCGCTGGGGCTGGTGTTGGCGCGCGTGATGGAGCTAACGGTGGGCGGGGTCGTGTCATTACAGCCCGGGAATTTGAAGGAGGCGATCCGTGTGCTCCAATTCCAGGCGCCGTTTGACTTCAAGTATTGATTGGTGTACCAGAAGGTGCAGTCATCTACCGGGTCGACCGTCATGGCGGTGTAATCACCCCAGCGGCTGAGACTGCTGCCGGTTTGCGAACCGGTGCCGGCTATGATGGTGGTTTCCGCTTCCATCGTGCCGAGCGCGTCGGCTGGCACGCGCCCGGTATAACGGATGGATGGATTCATGGTCGCGCTGGAAACGCTGTAGCCCAGGGCGATATCCCCAACCCTGTCCATCGCGATGCTGCCCATCCAGCGGTAATTCGAATCAGGCGCAAACGTGCCGGATTGATAGACGGAGGGGCTGCTGTTTGGGCTGCGGATTTCATACCAGCGCACGCCAACACTGCTTCCAGCGGTGACAGCATGGTTGACGACCAGGGCCTCATGGTCGCCGAAATTTCGATAAGCCAGGCGGAACATCAGCCGGTCGGCCAGCGAATCGAGCTTCTGGCTTACGCCGGATTGCGGGATGCAGGTGCCGCCGCCCCCGCAGGCCGCCGAAAAACTTGGCACTGTGATGCCGCTTGGCCCTGTAAAGGTGGTGTTGGCCGTGTTGACCCAATCGACATGGAATTTCCACAGGTTCAAGGCCGTGCTGCTGAAGTTCATGAAGTAATTTGGCGAACCGCTGGGCGGTAGCGTTTTACCATCCAGGTCGGAGGGCAGCAAACCGCCGTAAGAGCTGGTGAGCTGGAAACATTGCTGCGTTGCGCTGGTATCTCCCACCAACATTTTGGCAGATTCGAAGGCGCAAACTTTGGTGCCATCGAAGGTGGATGTGAAGATGTTGTAGCTAATGTAATAGCCGTCCGGCCAGATGCCGAGCTTTGGATAATCATTGAATTGGGAGTTGCCGTAGCTGAAGGCATAGCGATAATAAGAACCCGTCGCATCGCTGGTGGTGGAAACCGCCACGCACTCCAGGTAAGGAATGGATGAAACCGAAAATTGGGTCAATACCCAGCGGCTGTGAATTTTGTCGTACTGCACAACTGGGTCGCCGTCGTTGTTGTTTTCACAGCCCCCTCCAAACCCAACCCAGATTGAGTTGCCCAGTTTGGGAAAGCCCGAGGCGATGGCACCGGTGGTTTTATCGAAAACCGCGAAGGAAGCGTTGACCCATTGCACGTATTGGGTTGCGCCCACCGCACCGTTGTCATCCGACGGCGCGTAATTGACTGAGCCATAATCCCCAAAGCCGATACCGGCGAAGTTCAGGCCGTTGGTGGTGCCCACCAGTGGCCCGGCGTTGGTTTGCAGCGCGCCGTCATGCTTGCCGGGCTTGCCCATGATCGGCAAAAGCTGTTCGTTACCATCGCCGCCGTTATCAAAACTGGCCGGAGCCAGCCCCACCAGGTCGCGGACAGGCAGGGATATATCCGAATAAACGGCCGGTGAGACTTCCAGCGGGCCCACCGGGCCTGGTTTTGTTGGCTTGAGCGGATCCGGGGTCGCCAGTGTGGCTGGTTCCGCCGGGTGTGGCGGTGTGTTGGGTGGGTTGGTGGTGGCAGCCTGGGCCGGGATGGTGTACCCCAGCAGGCAGGTAATAGCGAGTGAGATTACCAACAAATTCCTTAATTTCATATCCAATCCTTTTATTGTTTGAAAACCTTGGACTTGCGACTATTTGTGGCTGTCTGTCCGGTAGTGTTTTCTTGTACCGCAGGCGAATTTTGCTCAGTGCAGGCTGGTGATTTGACGCGAATAATGTGGCGCGGCGTCCCTTCAGGAACAAAAAGCAACTATTAATCATACCATCGAAACATTTCTTCCACCCCTCTGAATCGGTACAATTAGGCTATTATTAATTTGAAAAAATGTCTGGCAATTGATAAATATTGCTCAGTGCCAAAAATATACTGGTTTACGGCGCGAAACAACACAAATTTACCGGGCAAGTTCTCGCGAGGAAGCCCGGTTTTGTTCGGTGGTCGATCCCCAATCCATTCTGGAGGTTTCTCAATTCTTAACCGGTTGTGGATGCTGTCTTCACTTCCCGGTCAGGCTGCCAGTAAGATTACTGAACCTCAAATTGGATTTTTTTTGTAACATAATAGCTCTTTTTATTTAAGGTCAGGATTACCAGCGACAGATGATGAGTTCCCGGGCCGATTTCGCTGACCGGGATGTTGGTTGAAAAGCCGCTGTTTCGATAAATGTACGATTTTAGGGCAATGGCAACATCATCGCGCGCCAGACCATAAAAAGCATTGAAAATTTTATTGTCAATCACGACATTAACGCCAAAAGCCAGGTTTTCGGCGATTGAGTCGACCGCCCACCCGCCGATGTTTATCGTTTTCGGGTTGTTCCTATCGCCTGTCTGCTTGGTCTCATTGATATTGAGCGAATCGATCCAGTAACGGGTTTCTTCGGAACGCTTTTCTAATTTTGAAAGCTGTGTTTCATTGTCCAATTGCAGATATTTATAGTTGGATGTCTCTTGCCGAATTCTGCTCAATTCTTTTGCGCGTTCAATGTCCAGGGCATGTAAGCGCAAAATGTTTTCAAAAAACGGGTGGGGTTGATTTAATTCCTTGAGCGAAAACTCGACATCCACGGGGGTTCTCTCCAAAATAACCTTGCCGTCAGAAAAAATCGATAACTCAAGCGGCGATGGCTGGCTATAAACGATTTGTTCATATTGGTTATCTGTCGATTTTTCCAGAAAATCCTCAGGGTTTTCAAAGGGCCGGAAAAAATATTTATAAGGCTGATTTTTTAATACCTTCTCAACTTCAAGCAAATCGCTCCAGCTAATGTCATTTTCTTTGACCCACTCCTCATCCTGCCCCTGACGCAGCCAGAAGGATCGGAATTCATGTTGTTCAGCCAGATATTTCTCTTTTGTCGTTTTGATCAATGAGCTGACTTCAGACAGGTTCGCTTTGCTAAGCACCGTGATGTATCTCAAACCGGGTGGATTGGGGTGTTTGCTAAAAATAGCCACCATTCGTTCCAGATTATCGATGAAATTTTTATGCCTGGCGCCGCGTCTGAGCGTTTCGAAAACCTCTGGGATGAAAGAATCCAATGAAATATTGATAAATGTAATATTTGAATTACTCAGTTCATGGAAAAATTCATCAGACATGGGCCTGGCCAGGTTGGTTGTGTAATAAATATTTACATCGCTGGTGGCAGGAATGCTGCGAATTAATTCAATAAAGCGGGGATGAATACTTGGTTCAAAAATACAGGAAATCCGAAAAACGCCGCCTTTTCTGATTAACGGAAGAAGTGTCAGTGATTTTTCGAAAATCTCCTGGCTCATGAAGATATTTCCATGGATATTGGAAAAATCATTCACGCAAAATGGGCAGCGTAAATTACAGTTTCCTGTAATATCAACAGAAATTACATTATATTTGTTAGGAATTGTGCCTGGCATTTACTTTATCTCCTACACAGATGATTGATTATACAAATAAAGAGGTGGCATCATCACAGTAATCTTGGATGGTCGAACACTTTTTTTCTTATTTTCCAATTTGAATTGCAGGAACAGTCTGCCAGCTAATGGCCGTATTTTTCCCGTTTTCAACCATGATTCCCAATAGTTGATCAGACCTTGCAGAGATGGCATAAGCATTCAAGTAGGCTTCGTAACCGGAATAATCATACATAAAAGGGATTTTGAAAACAGTGGAAATATCTGGTCGTTCCACCATGTAGGTTGGGATTTTTATAATGGAGGTCCCATCCTTGAGCAATATGGAAATACGCGCATCCTGGGTTTTCAGTCCCGGGATAACGGCCCATCCGCTAAGATGACCGCCAGCCATGGCGTCAATCACACCAGAGATATTGCTATTTATGGCCGGTTCAGCCGGGATGCTGGTCACAGGGTGGCGCAAATCCAAACTTTTCTGGTAATCAAAAATACCAAGCTTTTTGGCCTCGATCAATAACGAATAGTTTGGAGCATCCGGTTGATTGAGCGTTGTCACCATGTAGCTTACTTTACCATCAAATTCCCTTGGAAGTAAAGCCGATACCTCCAAACGCACAATCGACAATGAGAAATAAAAAATGGATGCCAGGATCATGATCCTGGTTACAAAGAGCATTGCCTGCTCTTTGCCCCGCACCCGTAGAAAGTATATTACTCCCAAAAACGTGCAAGCCCAGGTGATTAATCCATACGTGGCATAGCGGGAATTGATGGCGCTTTCAATACCGAGACTATTTCGGGAGATGGCTACGACTGCCGAGGTGAATAAGATCCATAAAACGCATAAATATAATAATTTTTGCTTTTCTTTTGCGCTGTAGAAAATGAGGCCGAGCAGCATGACCACCAGTATGCCAAGTGGAATGGCTAATTTGGATGATAGTGCTGCATTCCCCAAAAAAACAAAGAAGAATTCAGCCAGACGATCCAGGTGCATGAAAATACTGGCGGTACTGGGGTAGATTTCTGGCGAGCTGTACCGAAAAAAATATAAGCCAGTCAGGATTGAAGAAGCGCAAAAGAAAACCAGCAGATCGCGATACCGTTTTTCCAGCAAGAGGAATAATAACCCGATTGGATACAATATTAATCCGCCGGCGATAATACCCAAATTCAGAGCATACAAACCAATGACAACGAAAATATTTTTGCGAGTCAGAGCAATCAGGAAGAACAAAGCAAATAGAGCTGACCAGTAATAAACCTGCGCTGCCGCCCAGACGATGTTTTGGTATTGGGTCAGAGAAAAAAGGATATAAGGCAGCGGCAAAATTTGCAAATTTGTAAAGTCAGCCTTCTTTGCCAGGAACACCAACAGATAGACAAATAAAATGTAGCCCAGGTTCCCCATAAATACCAGGCCCTTGAAATTTACTTCATGCAAAAGCACATACTGCACAAGGGCCAGTAATTTAATCAGGATAATTCGGTGTTCGTTGGTTTGTTCAACCACAAGCCACAGTTTGTGCTGCAGGCTTCCATTTCCCAGGAAACCATTCAGAAATTCCAGGACAATCGGGTAATCATCTTTCCAGGGAATATTCGCTGACCAGCGCATGGCATATCTAAAGAAAACGACTGCCGGCAGCGCAAAACTCACACCCCACAGGAAATCTGTTTTTTTGGGAATCCGAAATTTCATGTTTCCGCCTATGGGTTATTGCTCTCCAAAATCACAATTCCATCTGAATTATTATCGGTATATACATGCAGGCTGCCAAGCTTATACCAGGCGGGATTGCCCGCCAGCATACTATTTAGAGTTACCAAAAACTTCCAGGGTGCGGATGTAAGCGGAAGGGCCTGACCGTGATAATAGATCCAGTTTTCATGGAATAAGAACTGTGCCTGATTTGGGCAGATTTGTTCCATTTCACTATCAAAAGCATCAGCGGTATTGAAATTGCCATACAACCGGGCAGCACAATACGAATATGTGGTATTCGACCACATGATTAATGCCTGACCTGGTTTTATGCCAGTGGCATTCAAGAGATCAGAGAGGGCGGCGTTTGCCTGCACCTCAGATGCCCGCGACCAGTTAATTTCAACTTGTTTATTGATTAGGGACAAATTTCCAGAATAGAGCACGGCTGCCAGTGAAAATAATACCAGTCCTACGCTCAGAATCTGTTCCAGGCGCTTGTGACCCGCGCATAATTTCCAAATTACCAGGAAGAATACCGGAAGCGTGGCTGCCTGCTGCAAAAGGAAACGATTGCCTGGGTGTTTCATTACATCCAGAATTTCCATGGCCAGCATGACGCTGAGCGCGATGACCAGCCCCCACAGCCCTGGCTGGAGTGCAATCTGATCGCGTTGCAGCACCAGCAGATAAATCGCCAGGCAGAAAGCCGCCAGGGTGGATAAAAACAAAATAGGAGAATCTAAGTACATACTCCAGAAGTTATTCAACAGCAGGGGCAGGGTTGTAATACCTTGCGGGCCGTTGCCGTAGGGCAGCGTATGGTCAAAAAGTTTGAAAATAAAGCCGAAGAAATAGGGCATGCGCTGGATGGCAGGCAGAACTGAAACCAGAAAGCCTCCGGCGCTGGCCGCCAGAAATAGCGCGCAAGAAATGAAAACCTGTTTCCAAGCATTTTTCTGCAGACGATTAAAAACCAGAATAAATATCAGCGTTCCCACCAGCCAGGGCAAAAAATTGACCATGACCGCCACCAGGAACCCCGACCCCAGTCCAAGCCATATCAGACTGGTACGATTGAAGGCAGCGTCTCGCGTGGCCAAATTGTAGAGAAATAACAGATACAGGCTGCCGAGCGGAAAATTAAAAGAAGTATGCGACCAGAGCGTCAGGGTAGTGAAGGCGTAATAGTGCAGCCCATAAAACATTAAGGCCAACGCCAGCCCGGTCAGGATGCGGTTGTTTCGGGTCTGGCGCTGTGAGCTGATATAAAAATAGCCTGCGCAGGCAATACTCACGGCAGTCACAAACCCATGCGCCAGGTTCAGGAATGTGGCCGGGTTTTGGAGATAATACATGACAAAATCGGACAGATTCTTGAAAAATGGCAGGCTGGCTGCCAGCAGCAGCGTTCCTGCGATTTCCACCGGGGTGCCGGGATGGTCTGCGTAATGATACGGCAGGCCTTTGAAGACCATCAGTGAATTGGCTAAGTAAGCCATTTCCGGATCGTAATCGCGGTAATAGGGGGCGCTGCCCTGTAAGACAACAGTCGAGTAATAAAGATAGCCTGAAAGCAGGACAGCCAAAAACAATACCGGCCAATTGATCAGCAAGAAGCGGGTAGTCTGTGCAATCATTCCGTTTTGTTTAAATCGCATCATCGTATCCATCTCTGTATTCTGCCTGGGGTATAAAAATAGTTACTCTCATTGAAATTGTGAAGCAACAGATACGTCATCTATGTTGTTTCTGGGACACTATTACGATCAGCCTGTAGCTGTCTTACTGAATAAATGTCTTTAAAGTTTGTCCGA
Organism: uncultured Anaerolineae bacterium; assembly: GCA_903910795.1. Classification (GTDB taxonomy): domain Bacteria; phylum Chloroflexota; class Anaerolineae; order Anaerolineales; family Villigracilaceae; genus UBA5195. The sequence goes on along the minus strand of CAIWAX010000393.1, from coordinate 4,254 downwards.
TCCAGGCTCTTCTCAAGACTTTCCGTAACTGCTCACGGGGTGGGTGCTTTTTGGCAGAAACCTATCCTTGCGAAGAACGCGCGAGGTGAAAGAACCCTTCCCGAAACGGGAAGGGGGAGACGGTACTTTTCGTGGTGTTTTTGCGCAACGGCCAAATTCCCCGGTAAGATCACACGATTTGCGATTTGCTTAGCAAATCGGCAAATTGCACCGCAACGCAAGTGCAGGTGTCCGGGGGTGAAACAAGGGCCGCTGCGCGAAACACCACTTGCGGGGAACCCACAGGGCGCTTTGCGAACCAGTGATTATCGTTTCACTTGGGCATTAAAATATGATTATTATGCCCAAACCAAGAGATGGGTGAGCAGTTACGACTTTTCTATTTTATTGACAGCACACGTTTGCATGGAAACAATCTTTCGGAATGGGAACATTTCATAAGGCAGCCCCGCGCGCCAAAGGTTGTGTCCTTGCGCTGAATGAAAGTAGGTCTCAATATCTGCAAGCAGGTCTTGATAATACTTAATGAACATATCCTCAACCTGTTTGCGCAGCAGATCTTCAGATATAGACGGATTTTGCAACTTGTTTTGCCAATACACTATTTCCTGTGCGCCCTTATCATGCCAATCGGCAGTGTGTCCTATCACTACCAGGTCGGTACAGTGGATGGAATAGCCACCCGGATTAAGAAATTGGATAACGCCTTTAAAAACGGACTGCAAATTTTCATGCGGCACATGCTCCAAAACGGAGATTGAGAAAATGCAATCAAATGATTTTTTGCCCAGGATTGGTACGCCTTCCTCAAAGTAAGATTGAAGGATCTTTATTTTCGGATAGGTCAGACGATATTGTTTGATGGCTTGTGGACCATTCCCCGAACCATCAAAAGGATCAATAACCGTAACATCATACCCGAGTTTTTGGAGAACATTGGCTGCCAGAGGTTCACCGCTACCGATCTCAAGCAATTTCGAACCGGCTGGAACCAGCTCAAGGATTTTTTTTATCATCCAGGGTCGTTGAACATCTTTTAAATCCCCCTGGAACCCCATAATTTGCGGGAATCGATCTGCGCTGTCACAATAATCTTTGACAGTTGCATAGCTTGGGATGGAGAAGGTTTTCATTTAAATCACCTTTGCGGACTGTTTCCAGTCCATCGTCCGGTAAAATTCTGCAATTCTTCCGGGCTGTAAAATTGGCGGGCAAAACGAGTATTGTATATTCTCTCTACATAATAAGATGGCAATGGCTGTGAGATAAAGGCCTCATATAAATCTGAATGGGCCTTTTTTCTGGCAGGTTTGCCATGTAAAAGCGAGAAGTTATCCAGATTTAAATATTCCTTCATTGCACCTGGCGCTGCACGATCCAGGTCTTCGGTCCGGATCACCAGCAAGCGCGCGCGCGCAGAAGCAGGATATATTTGGTACCCTCGGTCTGTTGGAAAGGGCCGGGCAAAAACATCAATATTGAATACCGGTTTCATCTGGGAATCAAACCAATTTTCTGGCACAAAATGATGTGATTCGCTTAAAAAATAATTGCGCAAGGTGCCGGTAGTCAGGAGACCCTTTTTATATTTTTCGATCCAATCTGGAAAATGATCATTCAGAGCTTCAAAAAAGCTGGAAACGTTGCGGGCGACCGGGTCACGCACCAGGCTGATGAGGTCCCAACGTTGTGAGGGGTTTGAGTCAATCGCCAGGCGCATGAAAGACTCTTTCTCATAGTCGTTCATAAATATATCCGGAGGAATTTCTCTGCGCTGGTGATAAAGTGTTAGCCGTTCCTTGATGTAATTCAGAAAATGAATGCGGTGAATCGGAGATTTAATATTCCGTTCCTGGTAGGCGTGGATCAGGGATTGCTCAACCTTCGCTGCGCCCACTTCGCCCATCTGGTAAATAATGACCGGGTTGCGACTCGTCAATGGATATCCTGCTGGTAAAGCCTGCGGTTTGCCTGGCCGGCTCCAGCGTTCTTTAAAAGCCTGCAGTTCCGCATCAGAATAAAAATGACGCGAAAACCTGGTGCCATACATTTCGTTCAAGTATTCCTCTGGAAGAGGCTTTTGTTTAAATGCCTCGTACAGGGCCGCATACTCTTTTTGTGCGCCGATGTTGGCATTGGTAAGCTGGAAATTTTCGATCCCTAAAAATTCCTGAATGGCAGTTCTGGCGCACTGGTCTAAATCTTCCAGCCGGATGAGCAGCATGGGATTATGCTGATTATCCGGGTAAATCTTGTAGCCGGTTTTTATTGGGAATTCTTCTTCAAAGACATCGATTCCCAAAACTGGTTTAATTTCATCGTCAAAGTAAAAATGCGGGCCGCGGTGCAGTGTTTTCTTCGTCAGGAAAATGCGGTGCAGATCATCTACGCTCAGCAATTGATAAGCGATCTGTTCCTGCCAGTCTGGAATGAACGAATCCAGGCTTTCAAAAAACGTTGCCACATTCCTTGCGACCGGATCACGCACAAGAGTGATGATCTTTAATCTCTGCTCGGGAGTCTTTTCCAGGGTCTTTCTTAATTCCAGGCCATTCCCAACTGCTCCCAAAACCTTCGAGAGGTTGGCATACTCATCCCGCAGTCTTATTTCACAGTCTTCAAGGGACAGGTTCATCAAATGCACATGATGAATTGGCACATTGAGCCCTAAATCCCTGTAAGTTCTTTCCAGCGATGTTTGAATGGTGATCGAACCAACTTTGCCCATCTGGTACACCAGGATGGGATCTGTGTTCATCTGCGGTTTGTGATGCGTTATTTCAGGGACCTGCTCATTTTTATGAGTACCTGTTCCACTGGCGGCTTCCTGAAGCTGGGAAGCGGGCGCCAGCTTGATTTCATGATTTTGGTCCGGAATTTGAGGCGCGGGTGCGGCTGGCGCGTTTTCCGGTTCAGTCGATAATATGCGTATAACCGTCGGGCTGAAGGTCAGGTTTGCCGCAGGCACACCCAGCACCTGCGCGTAAAAATTGCTTAATTTGAGCGCGCTGTGTTCCCAACCCAGGTGCTGGATTGCAAAAGCGCGCCCGCCGCTGCCGATCTTTTCCATTAGGGCTGGGTCTTCAAAGAGCATTTCAAGCTGGCTGGCAACTTCAAGAGCGCTTCCGTTTTCCAGTAATAAACATTCCAGGCCGTCTTTTAAGAAACGGCCAATATTGGCGTTTGGCAGCAGCACAGGTTTGCCGCTGGCCAGATATTCTGGCAGTTTGGATGGGAAGCGGTAATTATTAAAAAGATCAGCTTTCCCGGGCTGTACCAGTACATCCGCCAGCGATAGGAGCGAGGGCAGTTCATTCCTGGGCACAAAGCCGCATTCAAGACAGTAGGATTTTAGATCAGACAACGTATCGGGAATCAGGGGCACATAATCCACCCCGGTCCGCACAAGCCGGGTGCGAAGGCCCTTTTCATTTAACAGGCCAACTGCCAGGTACAGGCTGAAGACTTCGGCCTGGTTGGCCGAGTGCACATTGCCGGTATAAACAACAATTCGTTCACCCTTGGATATTCCCAACCGGCCGCGCATAACCGGGTCGGCTGGCCGGTTCCAATTTCTTTCAGCTTCGTACCCGGCCCAAATGACTTCACGTGGCAGTTCAGGCGGACAAAATTCCCGCAAGGTATCCATGATAACTGTCACCCCGCTGGCGCTGCCCAGAAATTCCTTGTAACGCAGGGGATGGGACAGATGCCCTGGAATGATGGTATCCAGAAATGCGCGTGAATAGCCATTCAGTTCCTGTGTACTCTTGCCAATACTTTTTGATAATAAAATTTCTTCATTATCTTCGAGGTGGACAACGTATGGAGAATGGCACAAACGCGCCAATTCTTCTGTCATTCCCCTGACGGTTTCACGCGGGGTCCAGGCATGGATCAGATCGATTTTGTAATTTGAAGCAATTGGACGAAATTCAGCATAGTTAAAAATCTCAAAAAGAGGTTTCCCAAGTGTAAAGGCTGCTTCTTTTTGGTTTGGAACGCAAACCAGGATTTCCAGCCCCATTTTTGAAAGCTGGTTGGCAAGGTTGTAAATATGAATTCCGCTGTTACTTTCAAGTGAATGGTGATTGATGAAGAGAATTCTCAAGAGAATACCCTAGCGCAGTACGTAAGAGGTTGAGACTTCCAATGTGAAATTCGGATTGTAGTATGGGTCGCCGCTGTTGATTAATTCACCCCACGTATCCAGCAGCAGCGCGCGATCCATGTGACTGTAATAATTACCACGGC
>CAIWAX010000392.1 GCA_903910795.1 uncultured Anaerolineae bacterium | reverse complement strand
TCAGCGTGACGGTGGTCGTGGGCGTGTGCGTGACGGTGGTGGTGGGCGTGGACGTAACGGTGGCGGTGGGCGTCAGCGTGACGGTGGTCGTGGGCGTGGACGTAACGGTGGCGGTATTGGTGAGCGTCGGGGTGGGCGTAACGGTAGCGATGCCAGTGTAGGTGACAGTGTTATCCGTGCTGCTGGAGGCAGCGTTGCCGGCATAATCGGCCTGGGCAGCCCCGGCCGGGATGCTGGCGATGACAGTTCCATTCCCAGTCATACCGCTGACGGCTACATTGAAGGTGGTACCGGGCAATATGCAGGAGGTCGCGAGGGCCGGTGCACAGGGGGCCAGCGTGGAGAGATCTGTCACGACCGCCGAGAGAGTACCCGTGGCGCTGCCAGCCGACAGGTCAACATCTGCGCCGCTGAAACCGGTGACCGGCTGGCTGAAGACGGCTGTGAAATTGATCGGGCTGGCATTGGTTGGGTCGGACTGAGTGCTGGCCTGGTTGATGGTGACGGTGGGCGGGGTGACGTATTCGTAAGCGCCGATGTCACAGTGACTGCCCTGCGGGCGGGACACGCCGCGCTGGTCAAGCAGGTTAACGGTGTTGACATCGATGCAAATCGTATCATCCCCAGCGTTAATGGCCGGGGAACCGCTCTGCAGGGCCATGGTTTTGGTCGGCCCGCCGTTATCCGCCAGGACGTCCAGCTTGGGGTCAACAACGTTGCTCAGAGAGCTATTGACCACGCTGAAACCGCAGGTCGCGCCGGTATCCAGGTTATGACCGACTTCTGTGATGGTTCCAGAGCAGTTGTCGTCAGTGCTGCCAGTGTTGTCAGCCAGCAGCGTGTTTTCAAGAATTGCAGGGCCATTCATGGCGTAAATACCACCGCCGAAACCAGTTGCCGAATTGCCCGACAGGCTGGTGTTGATGACCATGGACATGTTGCCCGCACTGGCAATGCCGCCGCCTGCGTAGGCCGAATTGCCGTAGATGGTGCTGTTATAGACCAACAGGCTGCCAAGATTAAAGACGCCGCCGCCCGCTCCGCTGATGCTCGGCACGGAGTTGCCAGATAGAGTGCTGTTGCTCAGGATCAGGGCGCCGGCATTGAAGATGCCCCCGCCGCTGTAAGCGTAGCTGGTGGGAGGCAGCCTGGTGATGCCAAGGCTGACAGGCTGACTCGTTTTACCGTTCTGGATGGTGAGATTGGAGATCGCCACCCCGCCGCCGGTGATATTGAAAACGCGCGAGGCGGCGTTGCCGTCCACGATGATCTTGTGACTGCCGCCGTCGATGATCAAATCCTGGGCGATAGCCAGCTCGCCGCTGGTGAGCGTGATGGATTGATCCGCGTCAAAGGTGATCTTGCCGCCCGGGCAGATGTCACTGATGGCCTGGCGCAGCGAACCCGCGCCAGAATCGTCGCTGCTCGTGACCGTGATGAAATGCGGGCAGACATAGACTGAAGCCGGGCTGGAATAGAGCGGCGAGACGTTGCCCGAATTATCCTTGACCCACGGATAAAGCGTATAAGAGCCGGTCGCCGCAACGGAATAGAGGATGGGCGCGCTGGCACTCCAGCCGGCATTCGTTGAAAGCGGCTGTGTGCTGGTGCCGGTGATCAGGTAGAACTTGGCGGCCGGGATGCTATCGTTGGCCGTGAAGGCCGTGATGACGATATCCAGGCTGAGGCTGGGAGAGGTGGCCGTGAAGGTTTTAACGCCCAGTGCGTCTTTCTCGTAGGCGCCGATGTCACAGTGCGCGCCCTGCGGACGCGAGACGCCGCGCTGGTCGGTGGCAGAGCAGGTGTCGCCGCCCGCGTCGATGGCCGGGGAACCAGCCGGCAGCGCCATGGTTTTGGTTTTCCCGCCGTTATCGGCCAATGCGCCAAGCAGCGGGTCAGTGTTTTTCAGGGATGTGGCCCCGAAAGCGCAGGTTGTGCCGGTATCCAGGTTGTGGCCGCTATCGGTGATCATCCCGGAGCAATTGCCCGCGGTGTTGTCAGCCAGCAGGGAATTCTGGATCGTAATTCCCGAAGTAGGAGAGGCGCTGACACCGCCGCCGGGTAATGAAGATGCAGTATTGCCAGCAATGGTGCTGTCCGTGATGCTCAGCGTGCCCCGCGAAAAGTAGATACCGCCGCCATCCAATGCGCTATTCCCAAAAATGGTGTCATTCGTGACCGACAGCGTGCCAGAATCATTGTAGATGCCGCCGCCGTAATTGACCGAACTGCCAGAAATGGTACTGCGCGTGACGGCCGAGGCCAATGTGCCTGTATTAAAGATGCCGCCACCGTAGGCTGCCGGATTGCCAGAAAAGGTGCTGTCGGTGACTGTCAGCGCGCCAGAATTATAGATGCCGCCGCCGTTGGCGTATGCCGAATTGCCAGAGAAGGTGCTGGTCGAGACTAGCAGCGTGCCAGAATTATAGATGCCGCTGCCGTTGGTTGCTGAAAAGCCGGAAATGGTGCTGCCGGTGATAGTCAGCTCGCCAGCATTGTTGATGGCACCGCCGTTGTCCCCTAATCCGCCGCCGCGCTGGATGGTGATCTGGTCGAATTTGACGGTCGCAGGACTGTTGATTTGAAAAATTGCCGAAGAGCCTGTCAATCCGGCGTTATTCATCACAAGCTTATGACTGGCGCCAGCGAGGGTCAGGGTTTTAGCGATGGCCGGCAGGGGCGTGAGCAATACGATGGTGTGATCCCCGCCCAGGGTGATCGTGCCGCTATCGCAGATGTCAGTGATGGCCTGACGCAGCGAACCCAGGCCGCTATCGTTGTCACTGGTGACAGTGATGGCGCTGAGGCAGCCCGGATCTGTGTGAAGCGGCGCGGCGTAGGCCGGTGCGCCGCCCAAAAAGCTGAGAGCCAGCAAAAAGACGATTAAAATCTTGAACCAGGAAGAGCGGAAGTAGGCTGTCATGTATTTTCATCCTTAGCTGATTGCCGCCAGCGAATGCCGTCCGGCGGTGATAAAAATGGAAGATAGAGGGTTTTTCTGGATGACGGCATCAGGCGCTTAAGTATCCAGACGTACTTTACAGGGTAATTTCCGTGTTACAGATGGGAATTACGCTATTATTTATTAAGTGTAATACTTAATGTGCAATTAATGTCAAAGATCACAATGGAAATTTAAGGGAGGAAGCTGGCTGTTTTGTGGAGGTTTGCAAGGTGAAAAGTGGCAACATGCGATAAAATATCCAGAAAGGAATACGCATGGAAGAAAAGCCCGGCAAGTTCACGAGCATTGATGAGTACATCGCCCTCTTTCCGCCAGAAACGCAGGTCAGACTGCGCGAGATGCGCGCCATCATCCACGCGGCAGCGCCCGGGGCGCAGGAAACCATCAGCTACGGCATGCCGGCCTTCAGACTGCACGGGCAGTTGTGCTTCTTCGGCGGCTTCAAAAAGCACATCGGCTTTTATCCCATCCCGAGCGGGCTGACGGCCTTTGAGCAGGAGCTGGCGGGCTACACGCGCGGCAAGGGCTCGGTGCAATTCCCGCTTGACCAGCCGCTGCCCGCCGCGTTAATCACCAGAATCGTCCAATTCCGGGCGGAAGAGAATCTCAGGAAGGCCGCGCAGAAGAAATAACCCCTGTTCTGGACGGCTGGCGCGCACAACCCAGCATTACCTATTTAAATGAAGAGAGCTGAATAGAGAGAGTGCAAGTGAATTTTTCGTTTGTCCAGATCACCGACCATCATCTGACCGCCTCGGAGGGCGAGTATGTGCATGGCTTTGCCACGCGCTACGCCTTCCGGACAGTGCTGCAGCATATTGCCGGCAACCTGGCCGCGCAAGCTGAGTTTGTACTCTCGAGCGGCGACCTGGTGGATGAGGGCAGCCAGGCCAGCTACCGGGCCTTCCTGGAGATGTTCGACATTCATGACCCGCGGGCCCTGCCCCCCGGCCCGCTGCAGCTTTCACAACCCGGGCTGCCGCGCCTGCCGTTTTACCTGATGCCCGGCAACCATGATGACCGGGCGTTGTTCGTCGAGATGCTCTTCCCGGGCAGCCAGCCCGACCCACTTTTCTCCACTGGCTTAGTAAACGCTGCCTTCATTTATAAAGGGACGCAGTTCATCCTGCTGGACTGGGGATCGGAGAGTAAGGCCAGCGCGCATCCCGAAATGCTGGGCTTCCTGGAGAAGGCGCTGGGCAGCGGGCTGCCGGCCATCATCGTCATGCACCACCAGCTTGTGCCGATCGGCATCCCCAAGTTGGATAGTTTCATCGCGGATGATTTGACGCGCTTCTGGGAGTTGCTGCACGGGCAGCGGGTGCTGGGCATCTTGTGCGGGCACGTGCATGCCAGTTACGAGGTGTTGATGCACGGCATCCCGGTCTACGGGCTGCGCTCCACCGCACCGCCGTTCAATTCGCATTATTTATCCCCCGATTCAGCCGTCTGGCCCTGCCCGCATTACCGCGTGATCCACGTGACGGATGAGGGGCTGAAGACCGAGGTGGTTGAGGTGCCGCTGTAATGTCTCCGATGAAAATGTGAGGAGAAATATGCAGATCAAATTTGTGAGCGTGTTGGTCAGTGACCAGGAAGCCGCGCTGCGCTTTTATACCGGGATGCTGGGTTTTGAGAAGATGGCCGACCTGCCAATGGGGCCGCAGCGCTGGCTGACGGTGACTTCGCCGGACGGCATGGCGGGTGTGGAGCTGGTGTTGGAACCGATGGCCTTTCCCCCGGCGCAGGCATCCCGGCCATTGCCTTGATTACCCGCGACATCCAGGCGGATTATGCGCGGTTGAGCGGGCTGGGGGTGGTGTTCCGCGGCGCGCCGCAGAATTTCGGCCCGATCAGCAGCGCGGTATTCTAGGATACCTGCGGTAATCTGGTCAACCTGGTGCAGCCGGCCGGGTAGACTACCCCAGGCCTTCTTCTTTCCACCAATAGCTTCCCACGCCAATGACCGTCAGGAAAGCGGCCAGCATGGCGGACTCGCCCCATGTCAGCCCGACGAAGACGGCGCCCAGCAGCAGGACGACCAGGAAAACGATGACGATGGCGATCAGGTAGTTGCGGATTTTTTTGGGCATACGGTTCTTCCTATTGTTTCGACGGGTCAGATCGAACTATCCAATACCATTCTATATCAAAATCAGAAATGGGTCAGCCCGCCGGAGCTATCCATTCAATCAATTCAATTTAACAGCAATTCTGTTCAACCCATTCTTGCCCGATACAAAAATTGTCATTACACGCGAAAAGTGCAATCGCCGATCGCTAGAAGTTTTTTATTTCAAGCGCAAAGCTTACGGATTTTGCCATGGATTTGGAGGTGGGAGTCCTGGCAAGGATTCCAGCGGACGGAGAACAGACTGCCGGTTTTTTTGATGAGAGGATTCTACTACCCAAATTTAGAAAGGTAGACTGGCCATGATCCGACAAGCTATTTCAAAATCATCACTTCCACATAAGGAAGAGCTGACGCAGTTGGTTCGAGATTCATATTTCCTTACGCGCGACCCAAATGATCCAGGCAGTGAGGAATTGGGTGTTTCGCGTTTTGGCGGGCGCCCCGATTTGCCGGCCCATATTTCGTGGCCGACCTGGAATGGCAAGTCTCTATCCTTTATAGCTCAAATAAACTTGATGGAACTTCCCCCCTGTTCCGAACGATTCTTGCTTCCCGAAAAGGGCTGGTTCTATTTCTTTTATGATTCTAAACGAGAAGCGTTTGGGAAAAGTCAAGCAGAGAAGGGCAGCTTCGAGGTGTTCTATACGGACACAAGCCTTGAAGATCTTCACCTGACCATTTCGCCGACCGATTTAGCAGAAGATGAAATAATCATCCCGGCAAGGATTTCTTTTAAAGTCGTTGAAAGTGAACCCAATTGGGAACATCCATTATTGGAGCAAGCAGGACTTTCATTCGATGATTCTCTTGATTATTCTTCAGTGGTGGAGGTTGGTCATAATACCCGCGAAGGTCACCGTATGCTTGGATATCCGATGCCGGTTCAGTACCCGCCCGCCATCGATTGTGAGATGTCTCGTCTGGGTTTCTGGGAGGCCGATTTAAATACCCAAATTTCGATCCGACAAAAGTCCAAAGATGGGGCAAAGGATTGGGAATTGCTTCTCCAGGTTGAATCGGACGATAAGATTGGCATGTACTGGCCGCCCGATTGTGGGATCCTGTATTTCATGATCCAGCACGACAATTTATTGGCACGCAGATTTGAAAACACCCGGATGGTCAAACAATCCAGTTAGCATCTTACAACATCCTTTCATGCCAGCTCCGGCGGGCTGACCCACAGAGCGCAAAGAACGCGAGCCGACTCGTTAACCAGCCCGAAGGGCTTTCATGGGTTGAGCCGGGGCTTCAGCCCCAGGCGGGCCAGATAAACAGGCATCTTGACATAAACCGGGAATGCTAAACTTGTGACTGATGCCCTTAGGGGAGAGAAGCGGTCGAAG
>CAIWAX010000391.1 GCA_903910795.1 uncultured Anaerolineae bacterium | reverse complement strand
TGCCCTGGCGCGCCAGCGCCAGCGCCAGGCCAGCCGCCAGCTCGGTGCTGCCGCCGCTCAGGAGGACGACCTGTCCGCGCAGAGATTGGGAGAGTTCCGGCATGGCTCAGGCCTCGTAGACCACCGCGCCGCCGACCACGGTCAGCAGCGGGCGGACATCCGCGATGTGGGCCGGGTCGATGGCGAAAATGTCCTCGGAGAGCAGCAGCACATCCGCCAGATAGCCGACTTTGAGCTGGCCCTTGCTATGCTCGCTGAACTCGGCGTAGGCCGCGTCGCGGGTGTAGGAGAGCAGCGCGGCCGTCAGGTTCTGACCCTGTGCGGGCAGCCCGGGTGCCCAGGGCTGCCGGTTGACGGCGTTATGCAGGCCGCGCAGCGGGTCTTGAGTCACCACCGGCCAGTCCGAGCCAAAGGAGAGGCTCGCCCCGGCTTCGCGCAGGGTTTGCCAGGCAAAGCTGTAGGCCCAGCGCGCGGGCCCGACGCGCACCGGCCAGACATCGGCGGCATCGACCTGCATGGGCGAGTGCAGCGGCTGCATGGAGGCGATCACGCCCAGTTGTTTGAAGCGCGGCACGTCCTGCGGGTGCACCAGCTCGATGTGCTCGACGCGATGGCGCGAGTCGCGTACCCCGTTGGCCTGCGCGGCCGCCTGGCAGGCATCCAGCACGCGCCGCACGGCCATGTCGCCGCAGGCGTGTGTGAAAACCTGCAGGCCCAGGCGGTCGGCTTCGGCCAGCAGGCGGTTGTAGTGTTCAACTGTGTAGTTGGCCGCGCCGCAAGTCGCCGGGTCGTCGGCGTAGGGCTCCACCAGCAGGCCGGTGTAGCCCTCGATGACCCCGTCCAAGAAGAACTTGACGCTGCCGGCGCGCAGCAGGCTGCTGGCGTACTCGCGTTTGCGCGGCAGGGCCTGCTGTGCGAGGGCTTCAAAGGGCGTGGCGGGTGTGACGCTGTAAGGCATGTAAACGCGGCAGGTCAGTTGGCCCAGGTCTTCAAGGGCCGCGTACAGGCCGTGATCGCTGTCATCCATGTTATCGACACTGGTAACGCCCAGCGAGGCGGTCAGGCGCAGGGCCTGGCCGAGCAGGGCGCGTTTGCGGGCCTCGTCCGGTTTGGGCACCAGGTCGCTGACCGGTTTGAAGGCGCCGGGTTCGCGCAGCTCGCCGCTGGCGAAGCCATGTTCGTCCATCACGATCAGGCTGTTGGGCCCGGCATCAGCGCCGTTCAGGATACCCGCCAGTTTGAGCCCGAGGGTGTTGGCCCAGGAGGTGTGCCCATCGAAGGCGTTGATGTAGATCGGGCGCTCAGCCACCAGCGCGTCCAGGTGGTGGCGGTCAAGCGGCGCGCCGCCCGGCCCCAGGTTGTAACGCAGGCCGGTGCCGGGCAGCCAGGTGTCGTCGGGATGCCCGGCGGCGTAGGCGCGCACGATGCGCGAAAGGTCTGCATAGCTGGCAGCTGGTTCAAGCTGCATGCCGTCCAGGTTGAGGGCGCCGTACAGCATGTGGAAGTGCGTGTCGATGATGCCGGGCATGACGGTGCGCCCGCCCGCGTCGATGACGCGCGTGGCGGGGCCCTGCCAGCCGTAAGCGCGCGCATCCGCGCTGCTGCCGACGAAGACGATGCGCTCGCCCTGCAGGGCGATGGCCTGGGCGGCCGGCTGGGCCGGGTTGGCGGTGAAGATGTGGGCGTTGGTAATGATCAGATCAGCGGGTTGGGGCATGGGTACCTCTCATGGAGATTCATCCGGCGAAATATTTTGTGAGTATATCCCAGAAAACCACCCTTCTGGGTGGTTTTTATCAAATAAACTGCTGGCGTTTTAGCCCGGATCCGTTTGGCTCCCGGAAGCTAAAATTTTATCAGGACCATCAGGATGGTAAAGATGAACAGGATAACGTTGATCAGCTTCAAGAGATCGGGCTTCGGCTCGCTGCTGTATTCCCACATGGATTGTTTGGGGTGCTTGGGGTCGTAAAAGACAATCATCGCAGAGTCGATCGGATAATTGGCGAGGTCCTTACGTTCGCCGCCGAGGTACTCCGTCTTTGTGTATCTTTTGTCCCCCACCTCATAGGCGTAGGTTATCAGGTTGTAGTGGCCCCCGGCCACGCTGTGCCCGACACTCTGATAGCCGGAACCGTCATGCCGTTTGGCGGATGAAACCCGGCCGGTAGTTTGTGACCATTTGGTATGCGCCAGAATGTAAAGCTGTTTATCCTCCATAAACTCGCGGTAGAGGTATACGTTCACGATGGCGGTCACAACCAACATCACAAAGAGCAACAACAGGCTATCCATGATCCTGGACGCCAGAAAACCAAAAATTCCCATAAGCCCTCCCGGGAAAAAGAATTGCACCGATTATAAATTGTCCCCGGTCACCAATTGTGGTATTCCACTTTAAACAAAAAAGCGCAACATGGTGCTCCGCATTTGTGGCAGTGAAGTGTATAGCCCGGAGCCTATCTTTAATAACGAACTTCTAAATTGTAATACTTCCTTTTAAATAAGTTATTGCTTCTCCTGAAATTAAAACGCGTTCACCTAAATTTTTACAGAATAGTTTTCCAACTCTCGGTGATACTTGAAGTGCAAGCATAGAATCTTTGCCAAGTTTTTCACTCCAATAAGGAATTAGCGAACAATGAGCCGAGCCTGTTACCGGGTCTTCAAAAATACTTGCTTGTGGTGTAAAGTAGCGCGAAACAAAATCAACTTCATCGCCTCTGGCTGTTATAACAACACCGCCAGGGTCGAGATTTATTTGATTTAGAAGACTTTGATTGGGTTTCAACCTTCGTATTGTTTCTTCGGTTTCAAAAACAAGCACGTAGTCTCTGGACTTCAGCACTTCGACAGGCTTTACCCAAAATGCATCTAAAATTATTTGGGGAATATCGCTTGGTACAGGTTTGCGCGATGGGAAATTTAGAGTCAATAATTCATTTTCAACCGTCACCATCAGTTCGCCGCTTTTTGATTGAAACTTTATGGATGGCAGAGAGTAGTTGAGATGCCTTGCGATAACGTGCGCTGTTGCGAGTGTCGCGTGTCCGCACAAATCCATTTCAATTTCTGGAGTGAACCAGCGAATTTCAAACCCATCCTTCAATGGAATGAAAAAAGCGGTTTCGGCAACAGAATTCTCTATTGCGATTCTTTGCATAACATCATCAGAGAGCCAATGCTCAAGCGGACAAACAGCGGCAGGATTGCCACCGAAAACCGTGTCTGTGAAAGCGTCAACCTGGAATATTGGTAATTGCATCATGGCCTAAGGATTAATAAATAATTTGTAACTGCTCACCATGTTCCGTCATA
>CAIWAX010000390.1 GCA_903910795.1 uncultured Anaerolineae bacterium | reverse complement strand
GTTGGTTTTGGCGAACTGTCACAAGGGTAAAACATCCCTTTCGTTTTGTAAATTCCTTTTTCTTAATGTCTATAGAAAGGGGTTAGGAAGAATAAAGATCAGATGCGGCTGTGGAAAAGGGCTAGTTCAAAACCACAATGTCGTTTTCAACGGAGAAAACACCGCTTGCTGCCCAGGCATAATCACTGGCCACATTTTTTTCTTTCCAGGAATAGGAATTGCCTTTGAGGGTTACCTTGCCATCGTGAACTGTTACAGAGATTTTCTGAGCATCCGCCATGGCAGTGCGTTTGAACGCATTTTCGATTGTTGTTTTGATTTCACTGGCGGTGGCTACCACTTTCGGTTTAATCGAAATCGAGTTCGTTACACCTTTGACGCCCATTAAGTTGCGTACAGCATTCGCAGCGGCCTTTTTTTGGAAATACCACTCCACCTCACCCGTCAGTGTAATCCAACTGTTTTCAACCATGACTTTGACCTGATCACTGGGAACCGCAAGGTTCCATGCCAGGAAATTCAATGCAGATTCGGCAATATCGGTATCTGTGCGCTCATTTAATGCAGGCAGTCTGACTTCGAGTTCTTCTGCGATGGCCATCACACCGGAGACACGGCCTGCAACATCTTCGGCTTCAATCTTTTCGAAGTAGCTGGGTACTTCGCCGGTCAGGGTGATCACGCCATCCCTGGCAGTAACGCCAATTTCGCCGGCAGTGATATTCGGAGCCCAATTGAGTTCGTCCTGTACATCGCGTTGTAATTCTGAGTTTGTTTTCATTTCCATATCTCCGATCCAATTTTTCGTACAAAACTTGAGGTAACGTCAATTACATTTACCATTCCTAAGTATGCCCTCTACCTTCCTCTGCCGCATCCAACGGCTGGGGAGTATTCAGCTCCGCCACTTGGGGGAGACTTCAAGCTTGATAGGTCAATCCGGGGTCTTTTGAAAACGAATTCCTCTGCGGCTTACAACAACCAGAAGTGCCACCACCCATGTAAAAATCACAACCAAAGCAAATGGCCTGATGCTGCCTGCCGCTTCAGGGCTGATTCGCAAGGGCCCGGACCAGGTATTGACGGCAGCATGGAAGAGCATGACCAGTAACAGGCTGTCACCTGAGCCGTGATAGAGCCATGTTATCAGGATGGTCAGGGGAATTGTTAGCAGGGCATAAAGCCAGAAGGGCAAACTGTGCTGAGCCGAGGTTGAAATGAAGAACAGTGGCAAATGCCAAACCGACCAGATGAGACCCAAAATAAGACTGTCCCATGGCGGGGTAAAGCGTTTCTCAAGTGCTGGGAGAGCCAGGCCCCGCCAACCGAATTCTTCGCCCAGCGGTCCGCCAATCAATAGCACAAGGAAGAAGTTGACCGCCACCAGCCACCAGCGGGCGCCAAATGGAACCAATTCGGGCGCAGTGCCACCCAATAAAACGTGTCCGCCCATGGCCATCAGCATCACCAGTGCCGGTCCAAAGATTGCAAGCGCATACCAGATTGGAGCAATGCGCCAAATGAATGCCCGGCCCAAGAGACGACGTAGTTCAGTTGTGCCAGCGTATCTCCATGTCAGAAATAGGGCAGTCAGCGTTGGCGCAAATGAGCCCAACGCAATCAGCACAATGGGTGGCACCGGAAGTTGGAGATTCGTATTCTCAGCAATCAAAAGGGGCAGCCAAATCAGCCAGGCGCTGCCAAAGGTCACCAGTAGATATGTGGTCAGTCGTATAGACTGACTTGAGTTCGCGCTGCGTAAATAGGTTTGTTGCATTGATCGTTCAACCCTTTTTGATCTTTTGTGACAGCGCAGTACCAATACTTGTTCCGATCAAAACCCCGAGGGCGATGCCAATAGGAATGTTATGGAAAGCAACGCCGAGCGCCGCGCCGATGGCGATACCAATGGCCAGCCACTGCACGATTGGGTTGGTTGATTTAGTAGATTGTGGATCTTTTTGGTCGTTGATCATGTTTTTCCTTTACACAAATTAAAAAAGAATCAATTCTGTCAGGGCAGGGTACGTTTGTTTGGCACGGAGAGAACTCTTTACTTTTTATTCGTTAGCGAAAACGCGGCGCCAAATACCAAACCGAGGGCAGCCCCCATGGTGATTCCCATTGCTATATTGTTGAAGATAATGCCAAACAAGATGCCAACGCCAGCGCCAATGGCAAGCCACAGGCCGATTGGATCGAAGGCTTTCTTCGGTTGGGGGACTTTCGGTTCGTTAGACATGGGTTTTCCTTTCAAAGTTCTTTTGAGAACGGATCCAGCCCATCAGGGCTTTCGGTTTCCTTTTTGATTTCGCAGTAGATCCATAAAGAGGGGGGACCTGCGAATTTTTCTAAATTTGAATAGATAGCGAAGGTCATTCAGGTTGTCGTGACTGAGTTGATAGTGAAAGTAGTTTATATATTCAAGCACTGCCAAAAGGAATATCAAGTTTGACCCGATGGAAGCGCGAAAATTGACTAGCGGGGTGATCTGGTCACAGAAAATTAATGCCGGGTAGCTGAACAACAGGATTACATTCGCCCAGTTAAAAAACGAGAAGAGATCAGAAAAATAACCGGGGAAAGTTGTCCCGGTTTTGTAGATGGTTTGAAGTTTCAGGTGCCAATATAAAACACCCTGAGCGAGAATGGCGCATGTCAGCAACATACCAAACGCATAAGGCTGCCAATCCAGGATATTTCGCGCGGTCAATGCAACAAATAAACAAATTGGCAGCCAGAAAATGTTGAAAAATTCCCAATTGCGGAGATAAAGCAGGCGGCGAATAATGGTCTGGCGACTTGGGCTAATCATGGCCGCTCAAAGAAAGTCACTATGTCTCCGGTGTCGTTCGCGAAACTCGTTGGGGCGCACTTTAGAAGCCGGATGAAAACAAAAAGATCTCCCATGGCCCCGCCCGTATTCAAGGCTACTAAAAAAACGGTCATGATTGCCCAGTTTATGGGAGCCAGTAGCAAGAGCAGCAGCCCGGCTGCGCCGATGCCGACCAGTGGGCCAAGCGTGGTAATGGCGTATTGGCGCTTTGGAAAAAACCAGGCTGGCGCGCCGGCGTACGCATACAGCGGGCGCAAGGCAAACACCGGCATGCTGCGGGAGAATATCCAGAAGAATACCCCGTGGATGCCTTCATGGATGATTAACATGAGCACGGTCAACCCGAGCAAGCTGAGCATATTCCAGATTGTGATGGTCGCCGAAAAGTTTTTGATATCCGGGCGAACCAACGCTGTGAAACCAGACAAAAGATAAAACATAAGGATGAAGATGAAAAAAGCGACAATATTCAGCAGGATGATCAGTCGTTTGTCTTTTTTTAGGTTTATTTCAGCAGATTGGACATATCCCGCCGGTAGTGTTTGTGTTGAAGTAATCATGATCAGTTTTCCTTTTTCAGGACAGTAATGCGTGTTGCGACTTCATCCTGGCGTAACTCGGCAACCTTGAACAAACAGCGCTGATTCAGTGGCTGTTCGTCTATATACTGGGTTTTCCCTTCGGAGCTGGCCAGAAGTTTGATGAGAACAATCACTCATCGGCTAAGTCTTGTTATGACCGACCATGGTGGATTGGAATGGTCGGCAGGGTTTCGACACTGTGCTTATCCAGCTTCAACCAGACCGTATTTGTTTCGATGCGATCGATTTGACTCACCGGGATCGTGACATCTTTTTGTTTCCAGAAATGGCCTTCGCGCAGCACCAGGTGCGAGATGGTATTGTCGACTGGATTGATCAGAAATTCATCCACGCTGCCTGCATGGCCGTCTGTCGCTTCAACGTCGGCTCCCCGCCGAACAGCCAACTCGTTGGCAGGGATATGTTCATGATCAATCATGACAAAACCTGCTGCTGTGGTTGCGTAAGGCCAGACCATGGAACCGCTCAAACCGGATGGAATGAATTCCGCGTGGTTAAAGATTGGCAGGTTGGATAACTCTGCACGGCTGCAATTCAATCGCAGTGATTCGGGAGTGCTCTCGGTAATCCGTTCCATGGGGACCAGATACCCGGTTTCAGGGTAATGACCATCCCCGACCACCACGTGGGTTATTTCGTCGTTGGTTGGCATCAGAATTAAGTTTGTAGTACGGCCACAGGGGCCATCAGAACAGATTACTTTGACATTCAAGGGAACATCCATACGGTTTGCCTCTTTCGTGTAGGTGTGAATTTGGGTTGTGGTTCAGGTTTGCCACGTCCTCGGGCTGAACATGCCCGATACCTGGTCATCTGTTTGTTTGGCAATTGATCTATTCCCGCTAAATTTATGTCTTCCTGCTTTTCCGTGTAGTCAAAATCGAAATTAAACAAAAAGAGTTTATCTTCAGATGTCCTCTGTGGGGTTGCAGAGAATTTTGCCAGATCATGTCGCGGGATTTCGTTCAGTTTCGAAAATGTCAATAAATTATTCAGGCTGGCATCTGTAACCGCTCCCGTTTCTGTTTCCAGAAGCAAAATCTCATTCCGAAATGTTTCGAACAGGGGAGAGTAACAAAGTTCAGAAGGGTTCACCGTTTGCACGAATATCGCCTCGAGGTTCCTGGCTGTATTCTTCAGATCAGGTTGCATAACTTTTTTCCACTTAGTCACATCACTGCGTGAATGAGGCCGTCCACAATTGGCAATTCGAGCATGTAAAGTAACGCAGCAATAATTAATCCTATACCGGATACTCCCCGGTCGCACCCATCGATTGGGGGAATTCAGTCTCCGCCTCTTGGGGGAGGCAGCTTATGTTGTCAGGTGCATGAAACTCCAGTTTTCCTTGCCGCGTTCCATGTTGATGACCTGTTGGCTTTTATGAAGGTTGCAACGATTCCCAGGATAAAGCCAACTACCCCGAGAAGAATTAAAATATTGTATGGGCGGATTGAAAATGAGGTTCGAAAACTGAAGAATGGATTATTCTCCCCCAGATAGCCTACCTGAAAACTCCCCGATCACAGGATGCAATCGGGGAGCTTTTGTTTTAGTATGACATGAGTTATCTGTAGTAATAACTTCCTGATCTGATCGCACAGGATTATTTTTTAGGGATGTCGCTCATGACGCTTTTTGATGAAATATTATCTCAATTTCCTTCTGATGTTCAAGAACCTGTACGCAAGATATGGGAGGCCTTGGGTCCAAACGAACAGGCTGGCTTCCAGTCGCTGCTGGTGGGTTTTCCATCTGATGCGAACCTGGTGAAAATTCTGGTCAAGTTATCAACCGCCCAGGTTCGGCAAGCCTTTGGCAGTAAACACAGGGTGGTTATTGCTGGGCCGGCCAATGTCGGCAAGTCCACTCTTTACAATCAACTGGTTCAAAACAAAATGGATAAGGCCGTGGTAAGCCCCCTTCCGGGCACCACCAAAGAAAATCAACAGGCTGATGCGGCTCTTTTCACTGTGGTTGATACTCCCGGCGCGGATGCGGTTGGAATCACAGGCCAACAGGAAAAGGCCCTGGCACTCTCGGCATCCAAAAGTGCAGATTTTATATTATTGGTTTTCGATGCCATTCAGGGCATTAAAAAGACCGAGCAGGAACTGTTCGATGAGATCAGGGCCCTGAAAAAGCCATTCGTGGTTGTCTTGAACAAGATTGATATGCTGAATGCGAGGGATCTGCAGGCTGTTATTTCAAGTGCAGCCCTGAACCTGGGCCTGGAGCCCGATCAAATTGTCCCCATCGCTGCCAGGGATGGCAGGAACCTTGGAAAAGTGCTGCTTGCGATTGCGGCCACCGAGCCTGGCATGGTGGCTGCGCTGGGGCAGGCGCTACCTGAATACCGATGGCAGTTGGCCTGGCAAACCACCGTCAGGTCTGCCTCCATTTCAGCCGCCATTGCGCTGGCACCTCTGCCGGTCATTGATTTTATCCCGCTGGTGATCACACAGTCGGTCATGGTGGTCAGCATTGCCCGTATCTATAACTACAAAATCACCCCACGGCTCGCCACTGAACTGATCGCCACTTTTGGGATGGCTTTCCTGGGCCGCACCCTGTTCCAGGAATTCAGCAAGTTGGGCGGGATGCCGGGCTGGCTGTTGGGCGCCGCAATTGCCGCCTCCACGACAGTGGTGATGGGCTATGCGGCCGTGCGTTGGTTTGATCGAGGCGAAAAACTTTCAGCCGGGATGCTCAAACAGCTTACCCGGGATCTGACAACTTACCTGCTGGAAGCTCTCAAGGGTCTCGCTAAACATAGGCCCGACCAAAAAGGGTTGCGTGAGCGCATTACCGAGTTACTGGAAAATTCACCGCTCGCCAAAAGTCCGGAATTTCTTAATCATGAGCACCATGATTAGTTTTCGGTTTATGGGATTTATCCCAGGAAGATTTTGATTATCGGGGGCGCTATCCTCATCAGCACAACGCCCTGGTATCCCGGTTCGTGGGGCATGGACTGATTTTCGGTCAAACTGCGGCGTTATGCTGCTCTCAATCGCTTCTATGACCGATCTTTTGTAAGTTGGTAAATTTTGGAGAATTTAAAATGCAAAACTTATACCGCACTCTGCTTATTTCCATTTTGTTGATACTCGGTGTGGCGGCTTGTACACCCGCCTTGCAGGCACAAATTCCTCCTACCGGGGTCAGTTCAAGCGCCAAACAGGTATCTGCCCCAGCCGATGGTTCCCCTGGACCTGTCAACAAAGCTCAAAAACCGCCGCAAACCCATGCCGCCGGTATCCAGCCGCCTGAACAGCGTCAGGAATTGACCCGGCTTTCAAGCCTGCTCAAGTTCAAGGTGATTGGCCGCGATGGGGTTGCCCTGGGACAGGTCTCCGATTTCATCATCAACACATGTGAAACCTATATTATTTATTTCACAGTCATCCCGGACGGCACGCTAAAAATAGCCTCCGGAGGTGATCTGGTCATACCTTTTGAAGTGGTCACCATTAACAGTGGGGTGCTGGATGCCGCGGCGAAAACCATCTCGATCTACATGACACCTGCGCAGGTGGCTGCCTCGCCGGTTTTTGCTGCGCCGCTCACTCTTTTGCCCTACAGCCCCTGGGAAGATGCCGTACGGGCGTATTGGATGTCGGTGGCCCGGGTGGGCATCCTGAAAAGCGAGTGTAAGGCTGGCGGTAGCAATTCGGCCAACGCCGTTCACAAGATCGCCTATGCCACGCAATTAATCGGCGCCCAACTGAAAGATGGCAACCATGTCTTGCTTGGGACCGTCGAGGATGCCATCCTGGAGCCGGAAAGCGGCAAATTGGGTTTTTATGTGGTCAAGCTGCTGGATGGCAGCCTGGTCATGCTCCCACTGGGCCAGACAAATATTCCACAGGAAGCCCTGGCGCCCGGGAAAACCATCGAGCTGGTGCTGTTGGCAGATACCAATCAACTTTTGGGTGCGCCGCATATCGCCAATGTCGAACAGGCCATGCTGACCCAGACCCAGAGCACTGCGCGTGGATATTGGAAAAAATAGGCGTAGTAGAATGCTACTTACGTGTTACTCAGGACGGACTGGATCCTATTAATTGGAGATCCTGGCCAATGAAGGCCACCAACCCGCTGTTTGCCTCTCCCCCACATGGCGTATACAAACCTTCCCCGATCGATGGATATGATCGGGGAAGGTTTGTATTACGATGAAACCATGATTGACCATAAGGTCAATCAGACCGGCTTTGAAAGCTTGAAATCCGGATAGTGTAAGAGGAGAATTGCTATGAAATGGATGGTATTAAGATTTTTACCAATATTATTGATCCTGAGCTTGCTGCTGGGGGCCTGCGCTGCTCCACCTGTGGTTGCGGTCGTACCAATACCTGTTGTTCCTACCGCAATTGTTGTGCCAAGTATGACAGCCGTGGCGAGCGCCACCAATGTACCGCCAGTGAGCGATGATGTCTGGAACCGGATTACTACCAATAAAAAAATTGTGATTGGCGTAAGTTGGGATTATCCCCCTTTTGCCTATGTCGATTCAAATTTTCAGGTGGTCGGTTTTGATATCGCTTTGAGCCGGGAAATCGGGAAGCGTCTGAACATTCCTGTTGATATCAAGAATTTTACTTTTGATGGATTGCCCGAGGCCTTACAGCTCAACCAGGTTGATCTGGCTATTGCTGCAATCGCGAACACACCCGAACGCGCTTCTCAAATGTCTTTCTCGCCGATTTACTATGTCAATCAGACGGCTGTGCTCGCCAGAAGCGACTCAACCATACAGATCACAGATTTCAACCAACTGGCTGGCTACAAAGTAGGAGTAAGGCGCGGCGGTGTGTTTGAGAGCATGGTACAGGATCGATTGGTTAAACCCGGTTTGATGAGCTCTGATAAATTATTATCCTATATGCAGGCGGATGATGCCGTTCGAGATCTGGTCGCAAAACGGGTAGACCTGGTTCTGATCGGACAGGCAACGGCCAAGTATTACAACACCCAGCAGGGACTGCAAATCGTTGGAAAGAACTTTGGCCAGCAGGATCAGGCCGTTGCCATGCGTTTGGGAACACCACGCCTGAGCACTGAGATTAACAAGGTCATGACTGATATGCTGACAGATGGAACTATTTTAGCTCTTTCCCAGCAATATCTTCAAAACGATGCGACCATGGGCTTGCCCACGGCAATGCCGCCGGCTCAGAGTACTGCCACAGCGCTTCCGCCCCTCGCTACAATGGTTCCGGCGGGCTGTTTGAATGGTATGGCCTTCATTTCGGATTTGACTTATGGGGATAGTGACATGGCAAGCCCGCCCTTTATCGCGCCTGGTACACAGTTTGTCAAAACCTGGCGGATTGAGAACACAGGCACCTGCAACTGGACACAAAATTATAAATTGGTATATGCTTACGGAAATGTTGGGGCTGCCCAAATGAACGGCCAGCCGATCCAGATACCCGTGAATGTTGCTCCGGGTCACACCATTGATTTAAGTGTAAATTTGACTGCCCCCAAGGATGCTATGACCTACCAGGGTTTCTGGCAAATGGAGAACGCGGCTGGGTATCGGTTTGGACAAACAGTGTGGGTCGGCATTACAACCCAGACAGACCAGGTTAACCCGGTTTCAACCATCCTTCCTCCGCTGGGGAACTACTGCCAGGTGAATTTAACAACCCCCGTGAACCCGGTTGTTGTCAAAAACTCATTTGATGCAAACTGGCTGGTCACGAATATCAGCGCGGATGATTGGTCCACCGGAAATGTCGATTACAGGTTTGTTAGCGGTACATCGATTTCTGATAAGACAGCCTATGATTTACCTCAAACGATCAAGAGCGGAAAAAGCGGTAATTTCATTGTGAATATGGTCGCTCCAAACGCACCTGGCACCTACAGCACTTTGTGGGCCATTGTTTCCGGTAACAAAACGCTTTGTCTTCTAACCATGAATGTGGTTGTGATCGCCAAATAATTGCAAAGCGAGGATGGCGCCTCGAAAAATAAACATCACCCCGGGGTATTGAGTCCGGGGTGATGTTTATTAAAAATTGGTGGCTGCCGTCAGCCTGCTGCATTGGCTATAAAACGGTATAAATTCTGATTTTGTGCTGCTGGGTCAAAAATATCTCCCCCAGGTGGCTGAGAAAAACACTCCCCAACCGATGGATGTGAACGAAATGTATTACAGGTAAGATAAAAGATGAGTTATTCACCCTGGTTTGTTTGACCATTCTTGAAAGATGGGATTGATTCAATGCCAGAATAGTCAGGGCAGGCAGAGGATTGGAATGATAAAGGCAGATTAACTGCCAAGCAAAAACGACGTTTCTAAAAAATCCGTGAACCAGATCACTATGTAAATCGAAGGAGTAAAATGTCAAAAAAGAATAAGCCCATCCATATCAAATTGATCGTCAACCCGGACGCCGGGAAAGTCTCCGAAGCTACCGAAAATTTAAAATTGGTGACAGGCTACCTCGAGAAAAGCGGTTTCAAAGTGGATGTATCTATCGCCAAGCCAAAAGAAGAAGCCACCCCAATTGCCAGACAGGCTGTTAAAGATCGATATAAAATTGTGATTGCGATGGGCGGCGATGGGACTGTTAAAGCCGTTATGCATGGCCTGATCGGCAGCAAAGCCCGGCTTGGGATTGTACCAACAGGCATCGAAAATAATATTGCTGTGAGTCTGGGCATTCCCAAAGACTTGCTGGAAGCCTGTTCCATGATCGCTTCTGATAACACCCTTAAGTTGGATATGGGCCAGGTAACCGGCAAGCGAGGCCATAAATTTGTTTTCTTTGAAATGGCGGCCATCGGTCTTTCGGCGGCTATCTATCCTGATGCAAACAAAGAGGCCACCGTTAAATTATCCAAAGCCAGGGCAACCGCGCTTACTTTACTTCATCGAGAGAAAAGGCCGGAAGTTTTCCTGAAATTGGATAATGAAAATAAAATTGAGGTTGAAACCATGCTGGTGATGGTTTCCAATGCACCGGGCTTTGGAATAAACAATCCGATTGCCCCGGGTGCTTCAATGCAGGATGGCCTGCTGGATATTTCTGTTTACCCAGATTTTGGAAAGATTGAGCTTTTACGTTATTATGCCGACCTTA
This sequence comes from uncultured Anaerolineae bacterium, assembly GCA_903910795.1. GTDB lineage: Bacteria > Chloroflexota > Anaerolineae > Anaerolineales > Villigracilaceae > UBA5195. The sequence continues at coordinate 1,299 of CAIWAX010000390.1, read as the reverse complement.
TGGATGGGGGCTATTCAGGCGATGGGAAAGTCCAACATTACCAGGCACGTAAAATCAAAATAAAAACTTCTCCGAGATTGGATGTTATGGCGGATGGCATTTCATTGGGCAAGGGTACTATTAAGATCAAGGTGCGCCCGGAGGCGCTGCGTGTCATAACCACCGGTAAAGGCCCGGATATCGAAAAACCGCAGAATGATAATGAAATAGAATCCCCGGAATCTGCCAAACAGCCAACTATTCAGGATGAAAAAAAAGATCTGATTCTGAATACTACTCTGCCAATCAGTATAATCGTTGAGCCAAATCACCGTAAGAAGGCCAAAATTTCTTCAATAACAGGTTTTAATCCAGCAAAGTGGGTTGACCCGTGGGGTAAATAGCAGGTGAACAGTTTACTCGAAGGATAAAAATATGTTGCGTAAAATCATTGCTGGTCTCTTGATCCTCATCAGCGCAATCCTGCTCGGTTTGAGCGCAGCCGGGATTGCATTGATATGGATGTATAAAGAACCGTTGGTACAGACCTCCATCGGCCAACTTCAGGTTGTTGATATGGAACTGAACCAGACTCATGCCGCGCTCCAGAACGCAGAGATGGAATTGGATCGCACGCTGCGGGCTGTCGAAGCCGCTGAGCAGAGCATGGCGGCCCTCAAAGCTGAATTTGTGCAGGTCAAAACACTGTTCGGAGATGTGAACGGAACCATGGAAAGCCAACTGCTGCCCGGCTTGAAAAGTTCTCGCACACAAATTGACCAGGCGAAAAATAGTTTACTGGATCTGCAGGCTTCGCTAAAAAAGCTCAATAATATACCTTACTTGAGCTTAAACTTACCCGGTGATCAGGTGCTTTCCAATTTAATAGCTGGTGCAGGTTCTCTGGATACTCAGATCGCGCAGGTACAAACTATGGTGGATAAAGCTTCCTCCTTTATCGGGGATGCTTCCTACTTGATGGGTGGCGACTTTACAGAGACCAGGACCAATTTGCAAAATTTCTTAACGGTTGTAAAAGAATATGATCTGAAGTTGACCGGCTGGCATAACCAGCTTGTTTACCTGATGAACTCCATGCCAGGCTGGATTGAAAGCGTCGCCATTGGCTTGACGATTTTCCTGGCATGGTTCGGGTTATCCCAGGTCAGCCTGATCTTCCATGGGCTGAGACTCCAGCGTGGAAAAGGTTTAGAAATGCCTGCTGAAAGATCATAAATTTTTGTTCCACCATGGGTAAATACCTGAAAACAACGCATAGCAGAACCAGAAAAGCAGAGGCAATCTCTTGAAAACCCTAAT
>CAIWAX010000389.1 GCA_903910795.1 uncultured Anaerolineae bacterium | reverse complement strand
ATCGAAATTTAGTTCTTATACCCACATTTTTCCCGAATGACGGAACATGGTGAGCAGTTACAAAAAATCTTTGCATACTTTGAGCCTTGGCGGTAAATTGGGTTGTTTTTGGTGGAAAAAGCCTTTCCGAAATTGTTGTTTATACAAATCTTAAGAATGGAATCTGCGAAGTTATTCTTTTACAAACCCTTAGCGAGGATAGGTCATTGCCTAAAGTGAAGCGACCTGTGAGAAGTTACTTCACAAGTTACAAAGCCATGCCGGTTTTGAACTGACTGTTGTAAATGCTGGCGTAAAAACCATTTAATGATATCAGCTCAGGGTGTGTGCCGGTTTCCACAACCTGACCATGGCTGATGACGACGATCTTGTCGGCATTTTTGATGGTTGAAAGGCGATGGGCTATCACAAAGCTGGTTTTGCCCTGCATCAGGGCCAGCAGCGCACTCTGAATCAAAATTTCAGTGCGGGTATCGATGGAGGAAGTGGCTTCATCCAGGATCAGCACCGATGAGCGGGCGATGATCGCTCGGGCGATGCTCAAAAGCTGGCGCTGCCCCTGCGACAGGTCGCCGCCGTTATCAGCCAGGATGGTATCGTAGCCATCCGGAAGCTGCATGATGAACTCATGAGCGCGAGCCTGAATGGCAGCCTGCTCCACTTCCTGATCCGTGGCGCTCAAGCGTCCATAGCGGATATTTTCCCGGACTGACTCGGAAAAGAGGAAGGGGTCCTGCAGTACGATTGAAATTGACTTGCGTAAACTTTTGGATGTGATGTCATGAATTTCGACCCCATCGATCAGGATACGGCCGGATTCAAAATCGTAAAACTTTGTCAGTAAATTGATGATGGTGGTCTTACCGGCGCCGGTTGGGCCAACAATGGCAACTGTCTGGCCTTTTTCCGCCCCGAGCAAGGCGCCTTGTAGAATGGGCTTGCCCGGCAGGTAGGAGAAACCGACGTGGTCTATTAATATATCTCCGGAAATGGTGGAAATATCGCGAGCATCCGGTAGATCGTATTCCTTTTCTTCATCAATCACCTCAAACACCCGCTCGGCCCCTGCCAGCGCACCCTGGAGCACATTGAATAGATTCAAGATGTCGTTGATGGGGCGGGTGAAGCTTCGCATGTAGAGCAGGAAGGTGAAAATAAGACCAACCGTCATATCCATGCCCTTGATGATAAAAATTCCACCGGACACAGCCACAACCAGGAAAGTCAGGTTATTGATGACATTGTTGAGCGGGCCCATAATGCCGGATAGGCCCTGGGCCAGCCCGGCGCTGTTTGTCAGTCTTTTATTGATTTCAGAGAAATCCTGTTCCGCATTTTTCTCGTGCGAAAAAAGTTTTACAACTTTCTGCCCTGAAACAGTCTCCTCGATAAAACCGTTCAGCTTTCCGAGCTCCAATTGCTGTGAGTCAAAGTATGGCTGCGTTTTTCTGGCCAGGAATCTTGTCCCGATAAACATCAGCGGTACCGTGGATATGGCAATCAGGGTTAACAGGGGGCTGAGGATCAGCATGGCGATCAACATTCCAACGATATTGATAATCCCGGAAAAAAGCTGGACCACCCCCTGTGAGAGGGCCATGTTGATGTTATCCACGTCATTGGTCAGGCGGCTCATCAGGTCACCGCTGGAATGGGTGTCAAAATAGGCGAGCGGCAGCTTCTGTAGATTGAAAAACAAATCCCGGCGGATGTTCGCGGCCGTTTTTTGTGCGGCCGAGATCATCAGGATGTTTTGTCCATAAGTTGAGAAGACATTGGCCACATAAATGGACAGCATTACCAGGCAGATATATTCCAATCCGTGAATATCCCCGGTCGTAATGTAATTATCAACGGTGTACCCGTTTAGACGGGTGCCAACAATGCTGATCAGCGTGGTGATGACCGCGCATAGAAAAACCAACACCAGAACGCCCTTCTTCTCGCCCAGGTAAATAAGAATCCTCTGGATGGTGCCCCGGGTATCCCGCAGGCTTACTTTTTTTTGGAAAAGATGTGCGTGCGGATCATTGGCCGGTCGCCCTGTAAACTGCGGAGGTAAATTAGGCGTTGACATGGGCAAGCGCCTCCTCTCCCAACTGTGAAACAACGATGCTGCGGTAAATTTCGCTGGTTTTGAGCAATTCTGTATGGTTTCCAATCGCGGCAATTTCGCCATGCTCGAGAACCAAAATTTTGTCAGCATCCATGACCGCTGAAATCCTCTGGGCGATCATGATCACCGTCCGTCCATGCATCCTTTCCGCAAGCGCTGACCGCAAGTTGGATTCCGTTTTTAGATCCACCGCGCTGGTCGAATCGTCCAGGATGAGTATTCTTGGATCCTTAAGCAAAGTCCGCGCAATCGAGATGCGCTGTTTCTGCCCTCCCGAAAAGTTTCTGCCGCGCTGCTCCACGAGGCTGTCAAAGGTTTGTGGAAGCGAGCCGATGAAACCAAGCGCCTGCGCATCAGCGCTGGCCTGGTTCAAATCAGCGTTGGAAGCATGCTCGTTCCCGAAGTGCAGGTTACTGCCAATCGTGCCTCCAAACAGAATGCTCTCCTGCATGACAACGCCGATTTTCCGGCGCAGTTCATCCAGGTTTAGCTGGCGCACATCAACATTCCCCAACAGCACCTGACCAGATGTGACATCATAGAGTCGCGGTATCAGGTTGACCAGGGAGCTTTTCCCGGCACCGGTTGCGCCGATGATCCCAACGCTCTCACCTTCGCGAATTTTAAATGAGAGGTTCTTCAGGACTGGGTCACCGCTGTGGCCGTACCGAAAGTTGACATTATTAAATTCGATGTCAAAGTTCTTGGGGATTTGAGGATTTTGCGGTTCCCGAATGGCTGGGTCGACCGCGAATACTTCATTGATCCTGGCGGCGGAAGCCTGGGCGCGGGAAATGTTGATTACGAGATTGACAGCCATCACAAGAGAATTTGTAATTTGAATCAGATAGTTGATAAATGCCATGATCTTGCCGATTTCAAAATTCTGCGAGATCACCATGTTACCGCCAAACCAGAGGATGAAGACCACGCTGAAATTCATGACCAGCGTCACAATCGGCATCAACAGGAAGGTTACATTCTGGGCCTTGATGTTGTGATCGGTCAGATCATCATTCACCTGGTTGAAGCGTTTAAACTGGTTGTCTTCCATGGTGAAGGATTTTACAACTCGCACGCCCAGCAGATTTTCCCGCATGACTGTGTTGACCCGGTCGAGCCGCTTCTGTACCTGGGTGAACAAGGGCACAGAACCATTCAGAACCAGGATGATGCTGGCCACAATGATCGGCAGGATGATACAGAAAAGGATGGACAGAGTAGGGCTGAGCAAGTAAGCCATCACAATACCGCCCAGAACAAGTAGCGGCGAACGCACCATAATACGCAGCATCATCAGCAGCATGGTCTGAATTTGAGAGACATCGTTGGTCAGCCGGGTGATCAAGGATGAAGTTTTGAATTGATCGAGCTCAAAAAAGGACAGGCTTTGGATTTTTACAAACAGCTTCTGCCGCAGCTCTGAACTCATTCGGACACCGGCCAGGGATGCAAATATAGAGCAACTGGCCCCTCCGATAAATCCGATGCCTGCGAATAAGATCATCAACAGCCCGGTATGCAGGATGTAGTTCAGGTCGCGATTTGCGACACCAATGTCAATAATGTTGGCCATCATGGCCGGCTGCTGTAAATCCATGAAGACTTCCACCAACATCATGATTGGAGCAATAATGGCAAAGAGCCGGGCCTGCCCATTTAGATTTTTTTTGATCAGGTTAATCATGAACTATTGTTCCGTCCGTCTTTGTAAATTGGCGTAAATCAAAATGGCTCAACCGTCTTCCCGAAAGCGACACCGGGACGATGTTACTGGAAAACCCTTATAACACACCCCACCAGGTACACGGGGGCTTTGGACACAAGGGGTATCAAGGAAAAACAGGGCCAAATTTAGGGGGTTTATACCCATTGTGTACTTGATGTCCGTAGAGTACTCGACCCAGTATACCCCGGGTGACATGCAGTTTTTCTGGTTCTAAGTGTTTTTTGTGGTTTGATGCGAAACCATCCACGAACGCGGAGCGCCGTGTAAGCCACGAACCCGCAGGGCACATGTCCATGAATTAGGCGGCGCACCGTATTCGTTATTCATCTATTCGTATTCGGCATCGAATCTCCTTCGCCATTTTCACGGAATACTTGGTAAAATGGGACTGCCATTCATACCGGGCCACAATTTGCGCCATTCGAGTATCACGGTAACTTTAAATACTTGCAATCTACTATCTGGAGTATCTGAAGAAGCCACTCAGAACGTTATTGTAATTTCCACTCAGCGTATAAGCTAATAGCAGTTGGAAATACTGGCCTAAATGGAGTAAAAAAAGGCTTAAAACGAGAGCTTGCCGGATTTATCGATATATGAGGTCGTAGGTTCGAGTCCAACTCTCGGTTCGCCTGGAAAATTATTGAAAGATCGGTGGCACACGCCGTGCCCCGGTCTTTTTTTAGCTCTTGTGTTTTCGGGCCAGATATGCTATTTTAGGATTGGAAGCGTTGGTCTGTTTGCGCAGTAACAAGGTTTGGATCGGTAGAAAAAATGAGACTCACTCAACAAAGTAATGCCTGCCGGGAAGGCAGGCCGGCCTGAAATGATGGATTCGTTGCGCGCTTTTATCGCTATTGATATCCCGGCCGGGATCAAAAAGGTACTGACCCTTCAAACCGCCAACTTGCATGCCCAGGCCGGCCGCTCCGTGCGCTGGGTGGCTTCTGAAAACATGCACCTGACACTCAAGTTTCTAGGGGAACTTTCGCCCGCCAACGTTGAACTGCTTTCGCAGACCATCCAGTCTGAATGCAGCCAGCATCCGCCTTTTGAGATTGTCGTCAGTGGCCTGGGTAGTTTCCCAAACCTGCGCCGTCCCCGCGTGATTTGGGCAGGATTGCAGGTACCACTTGACCTCGGCCGTCTGCAACGCAGGATCGAACTGGAAGCGGCTCGCCTGGGTTACCCGCCCGAGGACAAACCTTTTTCGGCGCACCTGACCATCGGACGCGTTCGCGAGCAGGTTTCTTTCGAAGAAATGAAGGCGATTGAAACCGCGCTGTCTGGAATGTCGGCCGGGGAGTTTGGCCGGTTCACCGCGCAGACAGTGACACTTTTTAAGAGTGAACTTCAATCTGCAGGTCCGCTTTATACGCCGTTATTCAGCGCCCAACTGGGCGATTAATCCTATAAAGGAAATATATTGAACTCATTAGAACTTGCTCACACGATTGTTAATGCCCTGGAAGATAAAAAGGGCGAGGATATTATCCTTATCGATCTTGAAAAAATTTCGCAGTTCACAAGTTATTTTGTGATCTGTTCTGGCACATCCGACCGCATGTTGGATGCTCTCGCGGACGGGGTTGTTGAAAAAGTGCGCGAAAAATACGCGATCAAAGGTTCCTCCCAGGGACAGGCCGCCAGCGGCTGGGTGGTGGTTGATTTTGGCTCGGTAATCGTGCACTGTTTTGCCCCCGAAACCAGGGAGTTTTACCGGTTGGAAGAGTTGTGGCGTGAGGGCAAGGTATTGCTGCGTCTACAATAAACCCCAAGCTGGTGAATCAAAAAGCCGAGCTGGATTTTTACAGCTCGGCTTTTTGATTCTGCTTTTGGAGCCTATTCAAAGATCCATTTATCGATATCACGGCTCCAGGACACCATTTCCTCTGGTTTAAACCATAGGGCAGCTTCCTTCTCGCCGTTTTCCGGGCTGTCGGAGGCATGTGTGATGTTGCGCCCCACTTCCAGTGCGAAATCGTGCCGGATGGTACCTGGCGCGGCTTCCCACGGGCGGGTGGCGCCCATCGTCTGCCGGATAGCAACGATGGCATTGGGACCTTCCCAAACCATTGCCATCACCGGTGCAGAAATAATATAGGCGATCAGGCCGGGGTAGAAGGATTTGCCCTTATGTACGGCGTAATGTTCCTCAGCCAGCGCCTGACTAACCTGTAAAAACTTGGCTCCCACCAGCCGCAGCCCACGCCGTTCCAGACGGGAAATAACTTCACCGACCAGTCCACGCTGGACGCCGTCAGGCTTTACCAAAACCAGAGAATGTTCCACTATAACCTCCAAAGAAAATTCAAATTTTTTCCTGCAAATTTTACCATCATAAAATGACGCGCCAATTGCGGCGCGCCATTTTTGTTCTTGTTAGCGCAGCAGGCCTTCGGCCTTGCTGTAGGCGTCCAGGGCTTCCTGCAGCCTTTGTGATCGGAAGAAGGCGTCACCCAGGGTTTGCCAGACAACCACATCCACAGGATGTCTGTAAACTGCCTCCTGGAGATCGCGGATCACATCGTCCAACAGCTTGCCCTTTTTGATCAAGCGCGAATACTCGGTCATGGCGCCGTTCAAGTTGTTCTGGACAAGCAGATCACGGGCTTTCTGGAAGGCTTGCGCATCCCGGTTATTTTCCAGCGGTTTTGAACGCTGAGGCGCGGATGATTTTTCTGCCGGTTTCGCTGCCAGTGGTTCTTCGGGAGCCGGGACCGGTTGACTTGCTATGGGTAAGGCTGCTTCAGGTTGTTCGGGCAGTCTGGTTTCGTGGGCTTCTGCGACCTGGGAACCGACAGGCTGTTCATTCGAAATTGGTTCTTTCAACCAATCCGGAAGTGCTTCCAGCTCATCATCTTTGGATTCGAGCGGCGCTGAAACTGGATTCAGCCAGGGCATGTTTTGATCCAGGCCCTGTGGTTCTTTATCTGATTCTTCCAGGTGTTTCAGCCATTCGGAAATATCACTTCTTGGCTGCGCCTCATCAGTGGAATCCTGCGTGCTCGTTTCCTGTTCCCAGGGCATCAATTCTTGTTGGGCGGCCGGGTTTGTCTCATGATCCACTGGTTCATTTTCTTCCCCAGGTTTGGCTGGTTCCCATGGGTAGGCTTCGGTGGTAACGGGCGCAGTTTCGTCCAGACTTGCAAGCCAGTCATTGGTTTCGTCTGGCAGAATGCTGGAAAGGGCAGTTTCAGCTTCCTGGGTGGTGGGGCTGAAGGCAGGCTGATTGTTGTCCGTCTCTTCGGAAACAGGCTGCCAGGGCAGGGGTTTGAGCGCCTTCGGTGCAGGTTCATCCAAACTGGCAAGCCAGGCCGGGATTCCATTCGTCTGGTTGTCCTCATCCGCAAAGGCAATTGACTCAGGGATGGTCTCCAGGGCCGCGGGTTGATCGCTTTCGGGCTTGGTTGTTTCTGATGCTGTTTCCTGAAGGTGGGCGAGCCAGGCCGGGATTTCATTCGCCTGGTTGTCCTCATCCGCAGAGGCAATTGACTCGGGGATGGTCTCCAGGGCCGCGGGTTGATCGCTTTCGGGCTGTGTTGATTCCGGTGTTGTTTCCTGGAAATGGGCAAGCCAGGCCGGGGTTTCATTCGTCTGGTTGTCCTCATCCGCAAAGGCAATTGACTCGGGGATGGTCTTCATGGCCGCGGGTTGATTGCTTTCGGGCTCGGTTGATTCCGGTGTTGTTTCCTGGAAATGGGCAAGCCAGGCCGGGGTTTCATCTGGTTGGCTGCTGGCTGGCTCGGTCTCGGGTGTTTCATCGACGCTCAGCTCTGATGCGGTGCTGACTGGTTCTACCGGGATTTGGTCCCAGGGCAGTGTATCAGCCGTGCCAGGTTCCTGATCATTAAGGTTGGCAAGCCATTCGGGAATTTTACCCGCCGTGTTGTTTTCAGAGACGTTTGTGCTTTTATCTGGTTCTGAAGGCTCCATCTCCCAGGTCATTGAGGCAAGATCTGTGCTCCAGTCTTTCAGAACATCGCTTTGATCGATGTTTTCCACTGGCGTGTTCGAAATGGGCGCGGGCTCTTCTTTCGCGGCATCTGCAGGGGCAGCTTGTTGTTCCCACGGCATGGAAATTGAGGGAACGCTGGTTTCGGCCTGTTGTTGGTTGACAGGAAGATCGCTGATTTCTGCGGTTGGCGTGGCCTGGGTGGGCGGCACGAATATTTCAGCCCGCGATGGTTGAATAGGTGCTTTATCTTCAGGAGTTTCCGGTACCGCGGGCTGGATGTTTCTTGCAGCACCTGGCCGGTTGGCACCGGTCAGCCAGTCAAGCGAAACATCTGGAGCATCCGGCAGGTTTTTAACGGCGGTGCGGAAAGTTGCGGTCGGGGTTCTGTCATCTGCCCTGCTGGTCTGGTTGGCAACCTGCGGGATGACTGGTTCCTGAGGTTTGCTCAAATCACCCAGCCAATCAAAATCTTCAACGTAATCTATGTCCGCGATAGGTGCAGCCGGGGCTGGCCCGCCCTTTTCAACTGGAGCGGGTGACTGAACTGGCTCAACCGGTTGTTTTGCGGCTGGTGTTTCAGGCTTGTTGACAGTCTTGAGAAGGGATCGTTCTTGACTGGCGGCGACCTCGTCTGCATAACCTGCGTGAGCCCGGCCCAGTTCGCGCGGGTCTGGTTTGGCCATGTTTTGTGTGGCTGTCAGCGTTTCGGCTGTCGTGGAGGTGGGTTCAACCACATTGACGCGCGGCTGATGGTTGGGCTGAGTATCGGCCATCAATGCCATAAAATCAGGTATGGGTTTACTTGTGGGTGTTGGCGCAGCCGGGGTTTCCGGGGCGGAGGTTTCAACCGGGAGAATTTCCGCCTTGAGTTGCTCTGTGAGCCAGGCGGGCAGATCCTGACCATCTGCTGCGGTTGGGATGCTGAATTCGTTGGTGTTCTCATCCTGAGCCTGATTTATGGATTTGAGCCAGTCCAGGCTGTCGTCTTCTGTCGGTGCGCCAACCTCATCCTTGAATAGAGATGTTTCCTTGTCCAGGGATCGGGCCCAGGCCAGATCATCCATTTGTGTTGACGTTGGCTGTGCCTCAACAGGTTTTTGCTCCGCGGGCTGCTCACCCAGCCAATCCGGCAGGCTTTCGTTTGGCTCGATAATGGGTGCAGCCGGTTCCTGGGTTTGAGTACCCGCTTTCTGGTTTAATGCCTCGAACCAGTCAATATCCTCATCTTGAACAAAGGCGGCGGGCTGCGGCGGGGCGGGTGTTTCTTGGGCGGGCTGGCCGGTGATCCAGGCGGGAACGGCCTGACCCCGGTCTT
>CAIWAX010000388.1 GCA_903910795.1 uncultured Anaerolineae bacterium | reverse complement strand
GGTATGGTTGAATACGCATTAATTCTTGTTCTGGTAGCTGTTGTAGTGATTGTGGCCCTTACTGCTTTGGGCACCAATATCTCCGGCATCTTCTCCAAGGTCAACACCACCATGTAGTTTTGTGGTATAGGCTTGAGGCCGCCAAGAAATTAGACGGCCTCTCCAATAATTTTCTGGTTACAGGTTCGATTGAAAGCCCATTGTCTTTTATGAGGGAATGAGCTAAAACCAGAGAGTTAAATACAATCAGACTTATATTTTCTCGGAAAGGAGAAATAAACCAATGTTATTCTCTCTCAAGGAACGTGGTCAGGGTATGGTTGAATACGCATTAATTCTTGTTCTGGTAGCTGTTGTAGTGATTGTGGCCCTTACTGCTTTGGGCACCAATATCTCCGGCATCTTCTCCAAGGTCAACACCACCATGTAGTTCTGTTTTCAAGACTGGGGCCGCCCAAGAAATTGGACGGCTTCTTTTTTTAACTTTACTTTGCTTGCTCATGAAAACCCTGCGGGTATTTTAAAAGTTGCATGATTGATTGGGTGAGTTGAGAATAATCAGAACTGTAATTTTAAGGGAAAGGAGGTGTGAAACCAATGTTATTCTCTCTCGAGGAAAGTGGTCAGGGTATGGTTGAATATGCATTAATTCTTGTTCTAGTAGCCGTTGTCGTGATTGTGGCCCTTACTGCTTTGGGTACCAATATCAAAGGTATTTTCAGCAAGGTCAACACCACCATGTAGTTTTGTTTTCCAAGCCTGAGGCCTTCCAGAAAATTGGGTGGCTTCTTTTTTTAAAGACTCCCCGGGCGTTAAATTCCTTTTTGATGAATGTGCCCTTTGGGGGTGTTGGATTCGTTCACTGACTTGTGTATAATGGATATTGAAATCCTCACAGAAAGGAGGAAATATCTAATGTTATGCTCTATTGATGAGCACGGGCAGGGCTTGGTTGAATACGCTTTTATTCTTGTTCTTGTCGTTATTGGCTTGATTATCGTTGTAGCCGTGCTGGGCGGAAAAGTGCTAAACATGTATGACACTGTCAACACTAAATTCTAAACCCACCCCATCCTCATCCCGAAAATACTGAGCTGTCCTGATCTGGGCGACTCAGTATTTTTGGTTAATCTTCTTCCGGCTGCCAGGGCAGGATCAGACTGAAGCGGCTGCCTTCTCCGAAGATGCTTTCCACTTCCACGCTGCCGCCCTGCAGTTCCACCAACCGCCGTACCAGTGCCAGTCCCAACCCGGTGCCCGTAAACTGGCGGGCCAGCCGCCCATCCAACTGCCGGAAGGGTTGGAACAGGCGCGGAAAATCCTCGGTTTGGATGCCGATGCCGGTATCCCAAACAGTGATCCGTACCTGGCGGGCGGACACATCCCCTTTCATGTCAATGCCAAACCAGCCGTCATTACCTGTGAACTTGATCGCGTTGTTGAGCAGGTGATTGATGGCTTGCTGGACAAGTTTTTCATCCGCGCGCAGGATGATGTTTGTGGGTTCGAGGCGGATGCTGGAGTGCAGGTGTTTGGTTTCGGCCTGGGGTTTGTTGGTGTTGAAGCAGACCTGGCACACTTCTTCGAGTGAAATGAGCCCCAGCCTGGGTTGGACGGCCCCGGCTTGCAGTTGGGTATAAAAAAGGATGTCGGTGACCAGTTGGAGCAGACGCTGACCACCGGCTTCAATATTTACCAGGGCCACATCCTGCTTTTCCGTCAGCGGGCCGTAGACCTTGAGACGCAGCACCTGGGTCAGCCCCAGCACGCCGGTCAGCGGGGTGCGCAGTTCGTGGCTCATGGCCGCCAGAAATTCATCTTTCAAATGTCCGGCTTTTTCGAGCGCCAGGTTGGCGGTTTGCAGCTCGGCGGTGCGTTCCTGCACGCGCTGTTCCAGTTCGGCGTGTGCGGCCAGTAAGGCTGCCTCGGCCTGCTTGCGTTCGGTGATCTCGCGCGAGACGCCGTGCACTTCGATGCGCTCGGTTCTTTTATTCCGCTTATAGGTGGTGATAACTTCTGTCCAAACAGTTGTTCCATCTTTGCAAGGCTGCTCAATCTCTTGTGTATAGAACAATGCCGTATCCATTTCCTGGTTTGCAAGAAGCGCCGCGACGCGTTCCTTCACCAAATCCCGGATGTATTTGGCGCCCTCCGCTGTCAGGGCCGCGTCCATCGGCTCTGCCATGACTTCTTCCGGGGTGTAGCCGCGTAACTGCTGCACTGAGGGGCTGACGTACAGGAAGCGCAGCGTTTCCGGATCGATGACCCAGATGACATCCTTCATCCCTTCGGCCAGGAAGCGGTACTTTTCTTCACTCAATTGCAGCGCCGCTTCAACCTGCTTGCGTTCTTCTATTTCGACAGTCAGGCTGGCGTTGGCGCTGCTGAGGGCCTGGTTGGCCTGCAGCAGTTTCGCATCAATTTTTTCCCGATGCAGCAGCGAAAACCCGAGGCTGCCAAACAGCATCACAAAGAAGGGCGTGATGTAACTCAGGTATTGGATCAGGTTGTTTGAGAGCAGGGTGATATCTTTTGAGGTGAAACTTGCCACGCCACGGATGAACAGGATCACGCCATATAATAAATAAACGAGACCCATGCTGATGCGCAAGCTGGAGCGGTTGCTTTGGCGCAGCAGGTAGATAGATGCCACGCTGTAGATGAGAAAGTTGGCGAAGGATGATTCTATCACCCATTGGTTGGGGGTGACTGTCAGCAGCCAGAAGCCCAGGATGCCGCCCGCGCAAATGATGGCCGAGAACCTCTGCCAGCGCGGGTTGGGTTGGTCGATGGTTGTGATGGCGATGATTTCCAGCGTGAAACCGGCCATCAGAATGGAATTACCCCAATACGCTGAATATAGATTCGGGAGGATGTTGCGCTCGGCGATCAGCAGCCAGCCGATGGCCTGGAGCATTTTCCCTAATAAGAAATACAAATAGTTCGCTGATTGGATGGCGTTTTTCCGGTAGGCAGCCAGCGTGATGATCACGATCAGATTCCCCAGGAAAAGCAAGAAAATTACCGTGCGGAGATCTATCGAGGAAAAAATTTCCATTGTGGACCTTCAGAACATAAAAAGAGATAATGAGAGGAAAAAATAGATTCTCCCAATCTTATCATTAAACTTGCAGATCAATTCTCGCAACCTGTGAGAGTGAGAGGGGGGTATAACGCAAAACTGTAGGTGACTTTTGTATCGGTTAGTACGATTTGCTTGGCAAATCGCAGGCGAACAGGTCATGAAAATCGGCTGAAGCCGACTTATACTGAACTTATGGGTACTTTCCATTTGGCAGCCCGAAGGGCTTTTTTGTACTGAGGAAGGGCCTCGCACGAAGTGTGCCCTGTGGGTCAGCCCGCCGAAATGGTGTGCGTGGAAATTTGCCAAAAATTTACC
>CAIWAX010000387.1 GCA_903910795.1 uncultured Anaerolineae bacterium | reverse complement strand
TTCCATACCGAACTTATGGGTACTTTCCATACCGAACTTATGGGTACTTTCCATACCGAACTTATGGGTACTTTCCATACCGAACTTATGGGTACTTTCCATCCTGTACATCCTTCAATCCTACTAATCATAGTTAAGACATGGTTAAGACCTCGTCTCCTGGAGCTGCACCTGGTGCAGGCCCTGCCAGACAATCAGCCCAATGGTGATGATGAAATAGCCCGACATCAGCGCGGCCTGGGCGTTCATGCCGTAGAGCGGCACCAGCCAGAAACTGAGCGCCACCTTCGCCAGCCCGGCCAGCGTCATGACCACCAGCGGGTAGGTCGGTTTGCCCATGGCCAGGATCAGCGGCCGGTTCCAGAAGAAGATGTTGGCGGCCCCATACCCGACCAACAGGATGAGGGCCGGGGCCAGGGCGGGCACAAACTTGGCACCGTACACCAGGCTGATGATCCATTGGCCCGCCACCAATAGCACAAACCCGAAGATTAGCGTGATGCTGCCCGAGATCATGGTCAAGCGGCGCAGCAGGTTTCTGACGCGCTGCCAGGCTTTTTCGGCGATGGCTTTGGAGATTTCGGGGTAGGAGGTTTTGATGAGCGGGTCAACCGGGATGAGCATAAAACCGATGATGGAAGCGGCCAGTTTGTAATAACCGCCCGCCAGCGGGGAGAGGAAATAATTGACCCACAGGATGTCGCTATCGCGCACGAACAGGTTGACCGTGCCCGAGAAGTTGCTGGAGAAGGCGAACACCCAGAACTCGCGCTGGGGCGGCAATTCGCGGAAGGATACCCGCCACCAGCCCGGGCCAAAAAGCTGCCCGGCGCGCCAGAGTGCCAGGATGGCAAATCCCAGGCCGGTGATGGTTTTTCCAACCAGGTAAGCGATCAGCACCACCTTCAATCCGCCGCCCGACAGGTAGGCATATAAAACGATGGCGGCCGTGGCAACGCTCTGCGCCAGATTTAGCACCGCTTGCGAGCGGAAATGCCCGCTGATCTGCAGCAGCGCGCTGGAGGTTTCATAAATGAAACCGGCCGGGACAATCAACCCGTAAAAAACAAAAAATGGCGCCAGGCTGGCGTCTTTTGCGAAATAAAAAGCGGCCAGCGGCGCGGCCACCACGATCAATAAATACGAAAGCAGCGAGACACCCAGCTCGGTCAGCGCCGCCGTTTTAAACACGGCCGCGGCGCGCTTTGTCTCGCCCAAAGTTAGCGCCTGACCAACATACTTGATCACCAGTTCGCCGATGCGGAAAGAGAGCAGTTTATCGGCCACGGCGGCGAAAGTCGTCACCGCGCCAAGCACACCGAACCCAAACACATCCAGGGTGCGGGTGGCGAAAACACTTGCCAGGACGTTGAAACCGATGCTCAGTGTGCTGCTTGAAAACAGGTAACCGCTGTTCTTCACCACCTGGCGCAGCAAGGCGTCGCCGTGCCAGGCGGTTGTGATCTTGTGCCAGAGGCTCACAGGGTTATCACCTTGTCAGCCCACGAACGCTCTTTCAGATACCAATCGATCAATTTTTGTGTGCCGTGGCGCATATCATATTCGGGCGACCATCCGAGCAGCTCGCGGGCCTTGTTGACATCCGCCCAGTTGGTGAACATGTCGGCCGGGTTGGGCGGGCCGTGAATGACCTGCGCTTTTTTGCCGGTCAGGTCTTCGATCAGGGTCACCAGGCCGTTGATGCTGATGACCTCATGCCCGCCCAGGTTGATGATCGTGTGACCCAGGGGCTTGAGGGCCGCGATAATGCCGCGGCTGATGTCGTCGATGTAGGTAAAGCCGCGCGATTGTTCACCGTCGCCGAAAATGTGAACCGGACGACCTTCGATGATCCATTGCACAAACCGGAAGAGCGCCAGGTCAGGCCGCCCGGCCGGGCCGTAAACGGTAAAGAAACGCAGCACGGTGGTATTCATCCCATACAGGTGATGATAGGCGTGCGTCATGGCTTCGGAACCTTTTTTACTGGCGGCGTAGGGCTGGAGCGGTTCGCTGCTCGAGGCGCTTTCGGGCGTCGGGTACTGCGGATTGGCGCCGTAGATGCTGGAGGTGGAGGCCGTGATAAAAGTACCCTGGCCCGTTCTGCGGCAAATTTCCAGCATGTTCAGGGTGCCGGTGACGTTGGATTCCACGAAAACCCACGGATTTTCCACGCTCAGGCGCACACCGGCCCGGGCTGCCAGGTTGATTACGCCGTCAAATTTCTGGCCTTCAAACAGCGCCAGCACATCCTTGTGCGAAATATCCGCACGGTGGAACGTAAAACCTCGGCTGGTTTGCAGTCTTGCCAGGCGGTATTCCTTCATGCGCGGATCGTAGGCATCGTTCAGATTATCGATGCCGGTCACGGCGTGACCCTGCTCGAGCAGGATTTCAGAAGTGCGCGCACCGATAAACCCGGCGGCGCCGGTGATCAGATAATGAGCCATACTGTCCTTATGGGTACTTTCCATGCTGAACTTGAATTTTCAAGCTCGTAATCCTGTACATCCTTCAATCCTACTAATCATGGCGAAGACATTCCTGAACTTATGAGAATTAGAGCCGGACGACCTTGGGATTTTCCTTGCCGCCATATTGGCTGAGCGCGTTGCGGCTGTCAAAGATGAAGGAAGCCGCTTCGACGATGGCGGGGTAATCGTAGGATTTGTGGTTGGTGACGATGACCACCGCGTCTGCCTCTTGTACTTTTTTCATCAGGTCGGCGTCCGCAATGCTCTGCATCTTCCAGCCTTCGCGTTCGTGGTGGATGTGGTTAATGCGCGGGTCGTGGTATTCCACCAGCGCGCCTTTTTTGCGCAGCAAGGCGATTACATCCAGGGCGGGCGATTCGCGCACATCATCAATATCGGGTTTGTATGCCACGCCCAGCACCAGCACCTTGTTGCCTTTGAGGGTCTTGCCGCGGTCATTCAGCGCATCCAGAACACGGCTGACCACATAGCGGGGCATGTTGGTGTTGATCTCGGAGGCCAACTCGATGAACTTGGCGTTATAGTTCAGGGCTTTCATCTTCCAGGACAGGTACAACGGGTCGATCGGGATGCAGTGACCGCCCAGCCCGGGCCCGGGGGTAAACTTCATGAACCCGAACGGTTTGGAGGCCGCCGCGTCTATCACTTCCCAGACATCCACGCCCAGGCGTTCGCACATCAGCGCCAGTTCATTGACCATGGCAATGTTGATCATGCGGAAGGTGTTTTCCAGCAGTTTGGCCATTTCCGCGGCTTCGGGCGAGGAGACCGGCACGATGGTCTGGATGGCGCCCGCGTACCAGGCGGTGGCGGCTTCCACGCAGGCGGGGGTCATGCCGCCCAGCACCTTGGGGGTGTTGTAGGTGGTAAAGTCCTCACGCCCTGGGTCAACGCGTTCCGGCGAGAAACAGATGAACAGGTCTTCGCCAACCACCAGGCCGTTTGTCCCGTCATGGGTGAGCATGGGCACCATCAATTCGCGGGTTGTGCCGGGATAGGTGGTTGATTCGAGCACAACCACCATGCCTTTATGCACATATTTCGCGAGCTGTTCGGTGGCAGACAGAATGAAGGACATATCCGGGTCGCCGGTCTGGCGCAGCGGGGTGGGAACGCAGATGCTGACGGCATCCATTTCGGCCAGGGCCGTGAAATCGGCGGTCATGTTGAGCTTGCCAGCCTTGCGCAGGCGGTCAACGGTTTCGGACGGCACATCCTGAATATAGGAAACACCCTTGTTGAATGTGTCCACTTTGCGCGCATCGGGATCGATCCCCAGCACATTGAAGCCTTTTTCAGCGAACACGACTGCCAGCGGCATGCCAACATAGCCCATGCCCAGAATACCGATTTTGGCGGTTTTGTCTTGCAGTTTCTTGATTAGATCGTCTTTGATAGTCATTTTTTCCTTTTCCCACCGTTTTGATCGTCGATGGTTTGATAGAGTTGGTGATCCCGGTGCGATTTGCTTAGCAAACCGCACCGGGATTATCATCATGGGCAACCTGGAATGACTGCCCGGATTCGTTATTTTTTGTATTTAAAACAGTTTCATTTGTTTGGGTTCTTCTGTTTTGGCAACCTGGGGTTCAGGGGCAGGCAGGATTTGAGCGGGTGAAGCCCCGGCTGGTTCCGGTCTGACTGGCTGGGAGTCTGTTTTGGCGATCTCTCGGCGGGCTACTTCCAGGAGCTGCGGCAGTTTGGCGAAATCGGCCAGGATGGCAGGTTTGAGGGCGGCCTGGTGCAGGGCCGCTGCCGGGTGGAACATGGGGATTACAAAGCGCCCGTCGATCCGGCGCATTTCGCCGTGCACCCGGCTGATGGTCACACCGGGCATGAATTTGTACATCGAAAAGCGGCCCAACGTAATGATGATTTTCGGGTTGATGGCCGCGATCTGGCGGTCAAGATAGAGGTTGCAGGCGGCCAGTTCATCTGGCAGCGGGTCGCGGTTGCCCGGCGGGCGGCATTTTACCACGTTGCAGATATAGACATCCGTGCGTTTCAATCCGGCCTGGGCCAGCAGTTCCACCAAAAACTTCCCGGCCTGGCCGATGAACGGGCGGCCCTGGGCATCTTCATTTGCGCCGGGGCCTTCGCCGATCAGCATGATCTCAGCGTCCGCCGGGCCTTCGCCCGGCACCGACAGGGTGCGGGTGCTGTGTAAAGCACAGGACTGGCATTTTGAGACTTCACTGGCGATCTGCGTCAGGGTTTCTAGTGCGCTCATAGAATGTCTCCAGTAAGGAAATCCCGCAAGGGCATCGGGAGGCTGTCCAACCCGGGATGGCCCGGTTTGGACCGGGTCAGGTCAAGCGTCATCAACAGGGCATCCTCGCCGTTGTCGTGATAATAGCGCGGCCGCCGCCCGACAATTTCATAACCAAAGCCAAGATACATTTTTTGCGCGGACAGGTTCCTGGCGCGCACTTCCAGATGATAAATGCGCGCACCTTCCGCGTAAGCAGACTGCATGCCGGTTTGCAGCAGCAGCCTGCCAGCGCCTTGCCCGCGGAAATCCGGATGGACTGCGATGGTGGCGATGTGAGCCTCATCCAGCACACGCCAGATCACCAGGGCCGCGATCACTCCCGTTCTTGAATCGGGGGGATGCCCTGTGGGTTCGGCTACCCAGCAGCGCGCATTGGGGTTTTCCAGCTCAATTTCAAAGGCAGCCGGGGGCCAGGGATGGTTGAAGCTCAACGCGTCGATATGAGCCACAGCCGCCAGGTCTGTCGCTTTCATCCGGCGGATGTTCATGGCAGGCTGGCCGCGGACGGGTCTGGAATGGGGTCCGCCAAATGCAGATAGAGCGGCGCCAGGCTGGCAACATCATCCACGCTGCCGGCCTGCCAGCGCTGATAGGCCAGTTCCGCCAGGATGGCCGGGCGGCGGGTGCCCAGGGCCGGGGAAATCAGCCAGACCTTCCCATTTTTCTTTAAAGACTGGCGTTCCAGCGCGGTCAGATCGCCGCATACCGCGCACTCTTCAATGATGGAAGCGGAGAGCGCCTCTGCGGTCAGGATGCTCGCAGCGCCGCGCGCCCGCCAGCCGTTCTTTTTGGCCGAGCGAATCCCGGCTGGCGGATCATACCAGCCAACGGCCAAACGTCCGCGGCCGGCGGGCAGCAGGCAGGCCAGTGGGTAACTGCCGGTTGGCTGGCTGGCGGCCAGAATATCCAGGGTGTTGATGCCCACGACCGGCAGCGCCAGCGCCAGCGCCAGGCCTTTGATGAACGACAATCCCACGCGCAGGGAGGTAAATGAGCCGGGGCCGATCGCCACGCCCAGGGCCTTGAGCTGACCGGTTTTGAGCCCGGCGCGCGCCAGCATATCTGAAACGGCCGGGGCCAGTTCCACGGTGTGGCGTACTTTGCTGGTCCATAGCTGCTCGGCCAGCACCTGGGCGCCGTCATACAGCGCCAGGCCAATTTGCGGGGTGGAGGTATCAACGGCCAGCAGCATCAAGGGGTTCCAAAGGAGGCCATGCGAAAGTTGTTCAGCAGGTCGATATAACGTTTGCCGACCGGTAAAAAGGTCAGCTCACGGCGGTCTTCATCAACGTAATTCAATTTAATCCACAACCGCTCGGGCGGCAGTACGCTCAACATGCGTTCCGGCCATTCGACCACCAGCGGCCCGCTGCCGAGCATGTCTTCCAGATCCAATTCTTCTGCTTCGGGCGCTGATTCCAGGCGGTAGGTGTCCAGGTGGTAGAGCTGGCTGCCATCCGCCCGCCGGTAGACATTGACCAGCACAAAAGTTGGGCTGGAAACGGCATCTGGCGAGCCCCAGCCAGAGGAAAGCCCCTGAACGAAGGTGGTTTTCCCGGCGCCCAATTCACCCTGCAGGCAGACTACATCCCCGGTTTGCAGGAACGCACCCAGGCGCATTCCCAGGCGGCGGGTCTGCTCGGAGCTATGGCTGAAAAAATCAAAGGCGTTGGCAGATAAAACAGGCATATTTAAGGATTATACCCTTCACAGTCACAAACCTACAGGGCCATGTGCGCGGCGGGTATAGCGCAAAACTGTTGGTAAATTTTTGGCAAACTTCCACGCACACTATTTCGGCGGGCTGAAGCCCTTCCTCAGTACAAAAAAGCCCTTCGGGCTGCCAAATAAGTCGGCTTCAGCCGATTTCCATGACCTCAGGCAGAGCTTTTGCCTGCCGGTACTAACCGATACAAAAATCACCTACAGTTTTGCGTTATACCCGTGTGCGGCAACGTGTCATTGCGAGCGAAGCGCGGCAATCCCCCCCCCGATGGAGCAAGGATACCCGAACTTACACACGCGCACTGTGGGTGGGTACTTTCCACACCGAACTTGTGGGTACTTTCCACACCGAACTTGTGGGTACTTTCCACACCGAACTTGTGGGTACTTTCCACACCGAACTTGTGGGTACTTTCCATCCTGTACATCCATCAATCCTTCAACTCACGGTTAAGCCTTTCTTGAGACCCAGCTTGTCGCCGATTTCATGGGCAATATCGATCGAAGAGTTGGGCCGGGCTGAACGGCGGCAGGCCTCGACCACTTTTTCACGCGCGGCCGGGTCGTTGACCCAGTTTCGCAGGGCTGAAACCACGCGCTGCGGCGTGGGCGCCCAGATACCCGCACCCTGGTCAACGGTGTAGGTGACGTTGCCATCTTCCTGCCCGGGCAGCTTGGAAAATAGGATGATCGGCAGGTGCGCGTTGAAGGCCTCGGCGATGGTGCCGGGCCCGGCTTTGGTGACAAGCACATCTGCCGCGCGCATAAAATCGGGCATTTCGCGGGTGAAACCATAGATTTTGGTGGGCAGCGACCAGGGAGTCTTTTCCAGGCTGGCTTTCAAGCGTTCGTTGCGCCCGGCCACAATCACCAGCGAGACATCCAGGCCGGAGTCGCTGATGGCGCGGGCTGTCTGCCCGAGCGGGCCCATGCCTTCCCCGCCGCCAACTGCCAGCACGGTGAATTTATCTTTGGGCCAGCCCAGCTTTTCGCGCAATAGAGCCTTATCTCCGCTGGGTACGCAGTATTTCCGCGCGACCGGTTGTCCGACCACTTTGATCACCTTGGGCGGCATGCCGAAGTGGATGGCTTTTTGGCGGGCCAACTCGGTTGGCACCAGAATCACATCCGAGCGTTTATCGAACCACAGTGCGTGGGTTGTGACCATGTCCGTGACCACGGTGATGAAAGGCGGGCGGTATTTGCCCAGGGCTTTTAATATCCAGGAAACTGCCAGCGGGTGGACTGTTACGACCAGATCGCTGGGGTGCTGGCTGATGATGCTGCGGGCGGTGCGGGCGGCCACCGGCCACATGGTGGCGGTGATGGCGCGCGCCTGTGGACGACCATCCGTGACTTTGAAGCTGGCGCCCCACAGTTGCGGCGCCATGACCATGTAAGGGTACCAATCTGGCATGCGGTTCAGCGGACGGGGCGCGTGATCTTTGAAGATATCAACTTTTTCGCAGGTGAAACTGTCCGGGTATTCCTGTTCAAGCGCTTCGATAATGGCTTCTGTGGCGGAGCGGTGCCCGCCACCCGTGTCAGAAAAGAGGAACAGGATGTGGGGTTTTTTATTCGGAGTTGGCATGTTTGTCTCCAGGAATGTTTCCAGAATCGGGCCTGAAAATGGTTTTGGTGCGCCGGGCCAGTTCGCGCCGGGTCAGCATGACTCTGTGCCCGCAGGTCAGGCACTCCAGCCCAATATCCGCCCCCAGGCGTGTCACCTTCCATTCGTACCCGCCACAGGGATGCGGTTTGCGCATGCGGATGATGTTGTTAATTTGCAAGTCGGGAAGCATGGTTTCAGGGGTAAGTGTGGGTGAGCGGTCCATCTGAAATTATACCGTATGTGCGTTGGCGTGTTATGATAAAATTCAATGTTCAATTTTTCTTTTTGGAGGATATTAAATGAGCTTGGATAACTATTCAATTGAAATTGCCGGTCTCAACCGTGAGCTGCGCCTGTTCCAGATCGCGCCGGGACTGCGGATTGCTATTCTCAACATACTCGGCGATACCGAGTTGGTGCAGGCCTGCGGCGCAGCCCTGGCTAAAAAACTTCAGTCCGTGGAGTATGACGTCTTGGTGACCGCCGAAGCCAAGTCGATTCCGCTGGCTTACGCGCTTTCGGTTGAAACCAAAAAGCCGTATATTGTGCTGCGCAAATCTTATAAACCCTATATGGGGGATGCCATCCAGGCGGAAACGCTTTCCATTACCACCGGCCAGCCCCAGACCTTGATCCTGGATGAAAAGGATCGCGGCCTGGTGAAGGGGAAAAAGATTGTGATCGTGGATGATGTCATCAGCACCGGTTCCACCCTGCAGGCCATGCGCATGATTATGGATAAGGCTGGCGCAAACGTGGTGGCCGAGACGGCCATCCTGACCGAAGGCGAGAAGTCCCATTGGCTGCAGATCATTGCCCTCGGACATCTGCCGATCTTTACCGACTAAATAGCGCATTCGCGGTTACAAATATGCGGGGCCGTATGTTGCGATGTTGGCCTATAATGGAAAGGTGCGGCATGATGGGATGACTTTTACGGGAGAGTCTTATGCGTTTATTGCGAGTCGTTCGTGATTAATTATTGACTCCACTGCAAAAAGGGGCTTTCACCGCAAGTACGCAGAGGTTTATTGAAGAAACGTCATTATTCAGGTCGATATTTTGCTGTCACTTGCCCTGCGGGTTCGTTAAAAATTAAGCTGAGCGAGCTATGCATTCTGCGGTTAAGGCTTTTTGCAGTAGAGTCATTATTGCTCCACCCGAAAACGGTTTGAATCTCTAACTTATGGTAGAATCGCTTCCGCTCGGAGGGATGACCGAGCGGCTGAAGGTAACGGTCTTGAAAACCGTCGTGGTGCAAGCCACCGTGGGTTCGAATCCCACTCCCTCCGCTAAGGTTGTCCCACATCTAAATATGGGGAGGTGCCAGAGTGGCTGAATGGGCTCGCCTGCTAAGTGAGTGTCGGGGCTTTAAACCTCGACCGCGGGTTCAAATCCCGCCCTCCCCGCCATGTTTTACAGAACGCCTGCGCAAGCGGGCGTTTTTGTTTACCTATTCAAGGTGCAACGCACT
>CAIWAX010000386.1 GCA_903910795.1 uncultured Anaerolineae bacterium | reverse complement strand
TTCCATACCGAACTTATGGGTACTTTCCATACCGAACTTATGGGTACTTTCCATACCGAACTTATGGGTACTTTCCATCGGGCTATAAGCGCACATGGACTTTGAAAGCGCCGGGCACAGGTTCTTCCGATACCACATACAGATACCCCCCGCCGCAGCCTGAATACATGGCCCCGGCATATCGCTGCTGGTAGTAACCCAACAATTCCATCAAGTCCATCGTGATGAGCGGGTGGCGAACGGTACGCGGCAGGATGGTTTCCCAGCAAGACATACATTCGTTGAAAGATGCACCCAGGGCGATTGCATCTTTTTCGAAAATGGCTTGATAACAGGCATGCCCACTCTGGCCAAGCCGCCGGATCCACTCCGCATCGAGGTTATCATCCGGGCTGAAGGGGTTATATCCAACCGGCCGGGGCGCCACGGGCAAAACATTAATAACGCCTTCCAACCAGCCAGCCGTTTCGGGATCGTTATTTGACTCTACATGCGCCGGAAAATAACCGCCTGTGTATTGGAAATCATAATCCAGGCGGTTGATGCCTGGGTAGATCAACCCGGCCATATCCTGCGAACCAGACGGCTCAGATTTGCCCTCATTTTCGGCCGCGTATAGCTCCTGTACCATCCGGGCCGGATCGCCCCTGGGCAGGCCTCCGTCCCACAGGCGGCTTGCCACCTGGCGTGTACTGGTGCCCATTCCGCAGCGATCCATAAACCGGAATTCGGGCAGGACCCCAACCACGACCATCGCGCCCGGCGGAGTGGGGTTATGCCGTGAGATAAACGGTTGGTCGATCCAGCCACCGGCCAACGCGAGCCTGTAAGGGATGTTACTGATGATCTGCGTGATCTCGGCCATAGGTTTTTTTCCGCGAAGCTCGCGGCCTGTTCTCGAGTTTGGAACAGGCCGCGGGATAAGGAGAGGATGATTAATCGATCACAACGCGTTTGCCAGCCTTGCGGTCAACATACTGCTGCTCAATCCAGGCATAGGTTTTGGTAAGTCCATCGCGGAAAGAGGTCTTTGGTTCCCAACCCAACATCTTTTGGATAAAAGTATTATCGCTATTGCGCCCAGCCACACCGCGCGGCGCATTCAGATCATAACTGCGTTCCAACTTCACGCCGCCGATTGATTCTGCAATACTGACCAGTTCGTTGACCGAGATCAGCTCGCTGGAGCCCAGGTTGATGGGCGTTGCCAGCAACGCATCGCAGTGCATGATCATGTCGATGCCCTTGACGCAGTCTTCAATATACATATAGCTGCGGGTCTGGTGTCCGTCACCCCAGATCGTGATTTCAAGTTTACCGGTGTCCTTGGCGCTGATGACCTTGCGCGTGATGGCAGCGGGCGCCTTTTCACGGCCACCATCCCAGGTGCCATTCGGGCCGTACACATTATGGAAGCGAGCAATAAAGGTTTTCATACCGCGTTCGGCGGTATATTCCTGGCACATCATCTCGGACATCAGTTTTTCCCAACCGTAACCGCGCTCGGCAAAAGCCGGATAAGCATCGCCTTCACGCAGCGCGCGCACATTTGGATCCTGCTGGAGCTGGGTATTGTACGCGCAAGCAGAAGATGAGAAGAAGTAACGCTGAACCCCGGCGCGGTAAGCGGATTCGAGCATGTGGGTATTGATCAGAATGCTGCGCATGCACTCAACGCGGAAGCGTTCGATAAAGCCCATACCACCCATATCGGCTGCCAGATTGTAGACTTCCGTGGCGCCTTCCACGGCGCGGATGCAGTTCTTTTCCTGGCTCAAATCCATGCACAAACATTCCACACCGGGCACGCGCTGGTACCACTCCGGCAGCGGTTTCTTATCGACAGCTCGCAGATTGGTAAAACCTTGATCGTGAAAATAGCGCACAAGTGAACCCGCGATAAAACCACCTGCGCCAGTTACAACGATAAGATCGTCTTTTTCAAGATTCGGATCGGTTGCTGCAATACTGAACTTATGGGTACTTTCCATCATGTTAGTCATTTTTTTCTCCTTGAGGAATAATCCCTACGATTTACTGGGAAATCGTACAAGATTCGTTTGGCGTCCAGAACCCGCAGGTTCAGAACATTTATTTTAAAGTTTCGATTTTTACACCGCTTGATTTCCGGACAATCAAAGTGGTGGGAAATACAATATCCTGAAAGTCATACACTTGCGTAGCAGCCAGGCGTTCGATCAATAACTCCGTAGCCCTGGCGGCCATTTCATAAACCGGCTGCGCCGCCACCGTCAAAAATGGGGATATCACCAGAGATTCGGGTAAATCATCAAAGGTTACCACGGCCATGTCTTCGGGCACCCGTAGACGCGCGTCTTCCAGGGCGCGCAAGACACCCAGCGCAATAAAGTTATTGCCCGCGAACAAAGCCGAGGGGCGGGGGGTCATTTCCAGAACCTGGCGGGCCATCTCAGCGCCGCTGGCGCGGGTAAACGCGCCAAAGATGACCGACTGGCTGGCAGTATCCAACCCGGCATCTGCCAGAGCCCGATTGAAGCCTGTAAAGCGATCAGCAGCCGTGGAGACATTTTGCGGGCCGTTCAACAGGGCGATGTGAGTATGCCCGAGTGAAATCAGCAATTTCGTCAGTTCGTAGGCGCCATTCAAAGAATCGCAGCGCACCTGGTCAACTTTCTGGCTGGATACATGCCGGTCCACCACCACCACCTGCACGCCATTCTGCTGGAGCGTTTCAACCGACTCAGAGTCGGAGCCGCTCGGCACCAGTACAACCCCATCCACCTGGTTTTGCATCAGAACCTGGATGTAGTTCTGTTCCTTCTGTTTGTCTTCGTCCGTGTTACAAAAAATGACAGTATATCCGGCCCGGCTGGCGACATCTTCCACACCGCGCGCCGCCACAGTGAAAAACGGGTTGGTGATATCGGTCATGACCAGAGCCAGTACCTTGCTGCGCTTGGAACGCAAACTGCCCGCCAGCCGGTTGGGTACATAGCCCATTTCCTTGACTGCCGCCAGGACTCGCTGACGAATATCTTCACTGGCATACCCGGAGTTATTGATCACCCGCGAAACGGTGATCGAGGCCACCCCGGCGCGTCTGGCGACATCGTGGATGGTTGTCATCTTTCAAACCTGGGCGCGAGATGATGTGGTATCGATACCATGTTGTTATGATATCACAAGATTGCAAAATTTTACAAGGGAATTGGTGAAATTTCTTACAAACAGGTGCGCCGTATTTCCCAATTACGCCGCCCACCGGCCGGGTAAGGCTGATTAAAGTGGTTCATCTGCTTGCCAACCAGGCAGAGCCTCGCTGCTCTGAAGAAATAAAAAATTCGCCGCGCAAGTGACGGCGAATTTGGAAATAACGGTATAAAACCCACGGTCACAAACACAGTGGATTTGTGACCGTGAAGGGTATAACCGGGCGGCTCAGTCGCTTTCGCGGCGTATGCTGATGCGCACGGCATCCTGGATGGGTTTGTCTGCCACCAGGATCAAATAGCCCCCGCCTCCTGCGCCGGAAACCTTCCAACCCAGCGCATCTTTGCGATACATATTGATCAACTCCAGCATGGTATCGGTTACCATGTTTGGGAACATTGCCACCTGGGCCTCATAACTCCTGCGCAGGCTGTGCCCAAATGCAGCGATATCCCTGTCCAAAATCGCGCTCCAGCAGGCTTCAGCCGCATCCGCCAGCGCCCGGGCCCCTTCCAATGTGATATGGGTATTATCCAGCACATGATAGCCTGAAGGGCGCGGGCTCAACGGAATCAGGTAAAAAGCTTCTTCAATAAAATTCAAGGTGGCTTCATCCTGACAAGGACTGATTTTCACCGGCCAGTATTTACCGGCGTAATCTGCTTTGGCCAGACCCGGGTAAATGATTCCGATCGAATCCTGGGAACCTGAAATTTCTTTCGTGCCAGGAGGGTTATCGTAGGCAAACAGCATTTTCGCAAGCTTCTCATAGTTATCCATTGGCAGCCGGGCGCCCCACATCTCCACCGCCGAAGCGCGTGTACTGGAGGCCATGCCACTCCGCTGGTTAAAATCAATGGTGGGATGGATCGAAACAGTAATTACCGGCCCGGGGTAATGTTGTGAAACAAAAGGTTGATCAAGCCAGCCACCCGCGATATCAATCCGGTAAGGGATGGTGCTCATCCCGCGCAGGGAGGTCGTGGAACGCGGCAGCAGCCCCGGGTGCGGGTCGCGCTTCAGGATAATATATTCGATCCCCAGTTCCTCGCACAGTTTACGTTTTTCGAGCAGGTTACCATCTTCATTCACCACAAAATAATCCGGTTGGACCTGCTTTAATTCATCCACAAAATCCAGCATCCCGGAGCCTTTGGCGATCAGGACATCCTTGACATAAGACAGGGCCTGGATCATGTATTTTCTTTCATTCTCTTTGTTGATGGTCGGGCGGTTTTTTAGTTCGAAAACGGTGCGGTCCGAACCAATCGCCACATACAAGTCACCATATTTGGCTGCCTCCTGAAAAAATGCCACGTGACCGCTGTGCAGCAGATCGAAACAACCGCTCACAAAAACCTTTTTAGGCATACCGCTTACCCTCCAATGACAAAATAATTTCTGCTCACCGTGAGCGGCATGGATGGGCGCCAGCCTACCAGATTACCGCGTTGCAAGACAGGCCTATTATACAGAATAAAAAAAATTAGAGCTGAAATCACACGTTTTTCAATTGAAACACATCCCCACCTATCCTGGGATATAAAAAGCTGCCGGCTTTTGACCGGCAGCCATTTTATTTCAAAAAACGAGCAGCTTACTTGTACAGAACTGCCTGGATCTTGGGATCGTCAATGTTGGTCTTGTCATACCACATGAAGCCGGTATCAATGGTCTTGGGCAGGGTTTCGCCCTTGGCGGCCTTGAGGGCAGCTTCAACGCACTTGTAACCAATGCCGATCGGGTTCTGGGTGATGGCGCCCGCTTCGGTACCAGCGCGGATGGCATCCATCTGCTGTTGGCCGGAGTCATAGCCGATTACAACCAGTTTGCCTTCCATCTTGAGTTCCTTGACAGCGTTCAGAACGCCGATGATCGAGCCTTCATTACCGCCAAAGAAACCCTTCAGGTTCGGGTGAGCCTGGATGATGGCCTTGGCCAGATCGGTGGATTTAAGCTGATCGCCGCCGCCGTACTGGGTGTCAACGATTTTAATGTTCGGGTACTTGTTTGTGATTTGGTCAGTGAAACCCTTGGTGCGGTCAATGCCGGTGCGGCTGGTCTGATCGTGCATGATAATGGCGACTTCGCCGGAACCACCGATCAGGGAAGCCATCTTGTCAGCGGCAGTGGCGGCAGCGGCAATGTTGTCGGTAGCGGCGGTGCTGACGGGGATGTTACTGTCAACGCCGGAGTCGAAACCGATCACGGGGATGTTGGCGGCTTTGGCTTTTTCGAGCAGGGGTTGGAAGGCCTTGGAGTCAACTGCGGCGAGGCAGATGGCGGCTGGTTTCTTGTCAAGAGCGGTCTGGAACATTTCGACCTGCTTGTCAACCATGGCTTCGGTTTCTGGGCCTTCGAAGGTCATAGTGGCGCCCAAGTCATTGGCGGCCTGTTCGGCGCCCTTCTTGACTGCTTGCCAGAACTGGTGCTGGAAACCCTTGGAAATAACCGGGATATAGGGCTTGGCAGCAGCCGCAGCGGGCGCGGTGGTGGCAGCGGCAGCCGGGGCGGCCGGGGCGGCGGCAGGAGCGCAGCCGGTGATCATGGCAGCAATTGCCACAATTGTTACCAGGGTGAAGATCAATTTCTTTGTCATACTCATTCTCCTCAATTTTTGTTCCTGAATTTTGATTGAATCTTGAAACTGGGCCAGAGACTTTATTCTGTTTGATATTAATCCACTAGTTAACATACCTCCTGAATGTTAAATGAATGGGATTTATTTACGACGCCGGCGCAGAATGTCAGCGTAAACCGCCAGAACAACAATACAACCGGTCACTACCAGTTGCAATTCCTGCGGCACCGAAAGGATGCGCAGGCCATTGGTCAACGTACTGATGATAAAAGCACCGATGACCGTTCCAACAATCGAACCCTCGCCGCCACTCAGCGATGTACCGCCGATGACAGTGGCCGCGATGGCGTCCAATTCATAACCAGCGCCCAGCGCGGGTTGGGCAGAGTTTAAACGCGCGGCAATCACCACACCGGCCAATCCGGCAAAAAGACCGCACAAGGTGTAAACGCCTATCTTCCAAGCATCAACATTGACACCCGAGAGACGTGTAGCCTCTTCATTACTGCCGATGGCAAAGTTGTAACGCCCAAAAACGGTTTTTGAGAGGATCAGGTTGGCGATAATAGCGGCCATGAACAATACCAGCACCGCATTAGGGATATCCAACTTTGGGATAACCTGCCCAATAATGGAGTCCATCGCCAGGCTGCGAAAGATCGGGGTATCGTTGAAATAAATAGGTTTCAGCCCCGAGATGACCAGGGCCAGTCCCTTGGTGACGTTTAACATACCCAGGGTGGCGATAAAGGGCGGAATTTTCATTTTGGCGATCACCACACCATTCACAAAACCCGCCAGACCGCCGGTCAGGATACCGCCCAACATGCCCAACCAGATGGGCCAATGATTATTGGTGATAAACACACCTGTCATGACGGCAGAAACGGTCAAAACCGTTCCCACGGACAGGTCAATACCACCCGAGATGATGACAAAGGTCACACCTAACGCCAGGATGCCGTTGACCGCCGTAGCCAACAGGATGCCAATTACATTATCAAAAGTCAGGAAATAGGGGGAAGCGATCGAAAAACCGACAAACAAAATGATCAAAGCACCGAAAGCCAGCAATCTCTGCATGGCATCCGATCGGAATAAAGACTTTCGAGCTACAGCTTCAATTTTCATAGTTTAGGCCCTTCCAGCTTCTGGGATAAGGTTGGTAGAAATAATGCCGCCACGTTGTGTGGCCAACTTCATGATACTTTCCTGTGTGGCATCACCTGCATTCAAAATACCGGTGATGCGGCCTTCGCACATCACCACCACGCGGTGGCTCATGCGCAAAACCTCTGGAAGCTCTGACGAGATCATAATGATCGATTTGCCCTGACGCGTCAAATCATTCAGAAGTTTATAAATTTCGCTCTTAGCGCCTACGTCGATCCCACGGGTGGGTTCGTCAAAGATCAATATTTCGGTATCCGCTACCAGCCATTTACCAATGACAACTTTCTGCTGGTTTCCGCCGGAGAGAAATTTCACCTTTTGATCCAGGCTGGGTGTCTTAATGTTGAGGGACTGGGCGTATTTTTGGGCCGTTAAAGTTGTCTGCGCCATATTGACCCAACCAATCGCATTCAGGAATTTTTTCAAGGAAGCCAGCACAATGTTATCTTTCACGTCCATGCCAACTGTTAGCCCACAGCGTTTGCGATCTTCGGAAAGATAACCGATTCCATGTTGGACAGCTTGCTGCGGGCTATGGATCTGCACCCGCTTACCTTTGACATAGAATTCGCCGGCATCATAGGGATCGGCGCCAAAAATGGCCCGTGCCACCTCAGTACGCCCGGCGCCCATCAATCCGGCGAAGCCCAGGATTTCGCCTTTCTTCAAGCTGAAACTGATATCCTTCAACAGGCTGCCCTGCTGCAAGTTTTTTACTTCCAGGACAACTTCCTGGCTGGGATTTTCGGGGAGCTCGGGTGAAGTCTCATAAATGGTACGCCCTACCATCATGCTGATGATTTTATCGATGGAAGTCTCGCTGGTTTTGACTGTATCAATATACTGCCCATCGCGCATAACCGTCACCCGGTCGGAGATCTGCTTCAACTCCTCCAAGCGATGGGAAATATGCACAATCCCAACGCCCTTGGCACGCAGTTGCCGAATGATATTGAAAAGCTCATCAATTTCCGATTCGGTCAGGGCGGCCGTTGGCTCGTCCATGATCAAAACCTCAGAGTTGAAAGACAGCGACTTGGCAATTTCAACCATCTGCTGCTTTGCAACCGTCAAATCAGCGACCTTGGTGCGCGGATCCAACGCCAGGTGCATCGATTTAAAAAGCTCGGCTGTTTTTCTATTTATCTCATCATCGTTGAGAATAATTTTTGCGGTACGTGGTTCACGCCCGATAAAAATATTCTGCGCGATCGTGAGGTGATTCATCAGGTTGAGTTCCTGGTGAATGATGCTAATCCCCAAATGCTGGGCAGCACGCGGATTCGGAATTTCGACCTCTTTGCCCTTAAAATAAATTTTTCCGGCATCCTTACTATAAACACCGGAAAGAATCTTCATCATGGTTGATTTGCCAGCCCCATTTTCGCCAACCAGCGCATGAATTTCACCGGGCTGTAATTCAAAACGGCACTGGTTAAGCGCATGCACGCCCGAAAAAGATTTGACAATGCCTTCCATCAAAACCAGTGGTTCGCTCATAAGCATTCCTCATCCAAAATGATAACTTTTTATAAAATGAGATAACAGGCCGGTATCAGGATAAAATCAGATTCATGGTAACGTTAACATTGTAAGATTTCACAAGAAGATTGTCAAGAGCTTAAAATATGGTTAGTGTCACTAATCTGTAACACATAATCGTTATCAAAATAAGTCTGAAATAAACACCCAGACAAGTACTTATAGTGCAATATCGGTATAAATACGTAATAAATATCTTATTTAAACCCCAAATCGTCATATTTTCGAGTTTATTGATGAATATCGAGGGGTTGGCATGCCAATCTCAATGCTTAATAACAACCGAAAGTATTTCCAGCAAAACACAAATATTTCTTGACTGTATCTCCGGCAGTCACTATAATGGTATCGTTATCATTGAATTTTGGCTAAATATTTTCGGATTTACAAGTGAAGGTGCCGCCTGATTGAAATCTGAACAAAAGGCTCCCTGTTAGAAAATTTCACCAGTAAAATTGTGTATTTATAAAATAAACAGCGCAAGCAGTCATTAAAATATTGCCTGAGAGAGGTACCTATGCTTAAAGGAATCAGCCCTATCATTTCACCCGAACTGCTCAAGGTATTGATGGAAATGGGACACGGAGATGAGCTCGTCATCGCGGATGGCAATTTCCCGTCCGCCAGCATCGCCCAGCGCCTGGTACGCAGCGATGGCAACAACGTACCCGAACTGCTGGAAGCCATCCTGCAGCTCTTCCCGCTCGATCAATATGTGGAAAAACCCGCCGCGCTAATGGCGGTGGTACCCGGCGACCCGACTGTGCCGGTCATCTGGGAAGAATACCGCGCCATTATCGCCCGGCACGAACCAGGCTTCCAGGACTTCGAGCCCGTTGAACGTTTTGCCTTTTATGAACGCGCTCGTAAGGCTTACGCCGTGCTGGCCAGCAGTGAAAAGGCCTTATACGCCAACCTGATCCTCAAAAAAGGGGTAGTGAAAGACTAAAACAGAGGTCGATACAACACCAGAAAGAGATGCAAGTGCGCCGGTTCGCACTTGCATCTCTTTCTTTTTAGAATCCAGCGCGCTGCGTTTATTCCGGCCCGAAATGGCCGGGCCATTTCGGGCCTATCAGATTGCTGATCCAAGCAGGTTTTCATTCTTGGGCGAAAATATTACACGCTCCAGTTTTTGTTGAATTTTGTTGAATTTTTTCATATTGACAAAAATTAGCGATGATACTATCATAATCTTGTTGATATTTACAAATATCAACAAGATTATAATAGGAGTGTCCTTTGACAACACACGAACGGCGTCAAATTCTTCTGGATATGCTGCATAAACAGCCAGGTTTGCGTGTGCCGGAAATTGCACAGGCTCTGGATGTATCCGAAGGAACCGTTCGAAATGATTTAAATGCGCTGGAGGCAGAAAGGCTGTTGCTGCGCGTACATGGCGGCGCCATATTGCGCAACCAGACCCGGGAATTCAACGCGGCCTTCAACATCAGGTACAAAGAACATTCAAGGGCAAAAACAGCCATTGCAAAAGATGTGGCACGACTGGTACAGGATGGCGATTCGCTTTTATTGGATTCAAGCAGTACCGCGTTCTATTTTGCGATGCAGTTGGGCGAACACCAGCGCTTACGAATTGTCACCAACGGAATAGAAGTGGCACGCTTGCTGGCCCAGAACTCCACAAATACCGTAATCTTGATCGGTGGAATCATGAATCCAGATGGGTCATCTGTGACAGGCCTGTTAAGCGAACAGATTATCGCGGAGCTCCATATTCAAAAAGCCTTTGTTTCGTGCAGCGGTTTCAGTGTTGAACGAGGAATGGCCGAAGTTCATTTTGGGGAAGCCCAGATCAAGCGTAAAGCGCTTGAGTCCGCCAGACAAGTGTTTGCGTTGGTCGATTCAAGCAAAATGGGATTGGAAGACCTGACTTTTTTTGCGCGCCCTCTGCAGATCACACATTTATTTACTGATTCTGGTATCAGCGAAGATTGGAAAACCCGGCTGCAGTGGGCAAATATTCCATTCACGGTTTGCGAAATCGAAACAAATTCCATCTAATAACAAATTTCATATCCGCCAGGAACGAAAGGCTTCATTAACGAGGAGCATTGCCCATGAATTCAAAAGAGCGTGTGTTTACGGCCCTGCGCCGCAATGGAATCCCCGATCGGGTGCCAGTGCAGTTTGACCTCTGCCGTCCTTTATTGCAGGGCTTCAGCCAGAAATACAACATTCCGATCAAGATGAGTCCTTCCTACTATGAAGATCTGATGTACCGTACATCGGCGAATGATCTGCGTACCGCCATGGGCAGCGATTGCGTCGTGGTGGGCGGCGGCCTGCCTGCTGGTTACAGCCATCCCAGCACTGCCGACGGCAGTATTATCAACGAGTTTGGCATGCAAATGCGCCAGGGCCTGTACTACATGGATGTAGTCAAATGTCCCTTTGCCGGGATCAGTTCACCCTCCGAGGTGCAAGCTTTTAAATTTCCGGATCCCTATGCACCCGGTCGCTTCGATACCGCGCTGCTCGATATCGAAAGATATAAAAATGAGTATTTTGTGATCGGGGATGTAGAATTAACCATGTTTGAAATGGCCTGGCACATGGTTGGCATGGAAAAATTCATGATGGATATGGCCTCGCGCGAAACCTATATCGAGGCTCTGATTGATAAAACCATGGAATTTACGATAGGAATAGCCAAACAGCTCGTAGCGTTGGGCGTGCACGGCTTGTGGTTTGGGGATGATTTCGGGGCGCAAAACGGCATGATCATCAGCCCCAAAATGTGGCGAACCTTGTTCAAGCCACGTTTCGCAGAGGTTTTCAAGGAAGTACGCTCGGTCAACCCGGATGTGATGGTCATGTATCACTGTGATGGGGCCATATCCCCCATCTTGAATGATCTGATTGAGATCGGACTGGATGTGTTCAATCCAGTTCAACCCAATGTTCCCGGCCACGAACCGAACGATCTTAAAACCAAGTTTGGAGACCGGCTGTCCTTCTGGGGTGCCATCGATCAACAGTATGTGCTGCCAAGCGGCACAGCCGAAGAAATTGAACAGGATGTGACGGAGAAAATCCGAGTTTTGGGAGCCGGTGGCGGTTATATGTGCAGCCCGGCGCACATCCTGCAAGCAGATACCCCATTGGAAAATATTGAAACCTTCCTGGCCGCTGTACGCAAATACGGGGCCTATTAAAAAGGAGCATGCCATGAAACGCGTAGGCTTTTTATTGAAAGTACGCCAGGATAAAGTCGAGGAGTACAAAACCTACCACACAAAAGTATGGCCCGAGATGCTGGAGGCGCTTAGCCGCACAGGCTGGCATAATTATTCGCTGTTCCTGCGCGAAGACGGTCTGATGTTCGGCTATCTTGAAACACCCGAGAACTTTGAGGCTGCGCTGGAAGGCATGTCCAAAGAAGAAGTCAATGCTCGCTGGCAGGAATTCATGTCTCCTTATTTTGAGCATCTGGGTGGACAGCACCCAGATGAGGGGATGGTACAGATTGAGGAAGTCTTTCATTTAGATTAGCCCGTTAGGAGCTGGAGATGGACAATTTAACTAACTTCCTGGCAGTAGATCTGGGCGCTGAAAGCGGGCGGGTGATCCTGGGCAAACTTGACTCCGGTCACTTGCAGCTCGAAGAGGTGCACCGCTTTGCCAACGGCCCGGTTCGCACGCCGGATGGACTCCACTGGGATGTTCTGCGCCTATGGAGCGAGATCAAAACTGGCATAGGCATGGCCGTTCACAAATATGGCACTCAGATTGCCGGGATTGGCCTGGATACCTGGGGCGTAGATTTTGGCTTGCTGGACCATAACGGAGCATTATTAGGCAACCCTTACCATTACCGCGATAGTCGCAACGACGGTATGCTCGAAGAAGCCTTCATGCGTCTGCCCCGTGATCTGATTTTTGAACAGACCGGTATCCAGTTCATGCAGATCAACACCCTCTACCAACTGCTTTCCATGGTGAAAAGCCAGGCCGCCGCCCTGTCAGCGGCTGAGACGTTGTTGATGATGCCCGATCTGTTCAATTACTGGTTGACCGGGGTGAAAACATCCGAGTTCAGCATCGCCAGCACCAGCCAGTGCTACGATCCTCGCCAGGGCGGCTGGTCGCTGCCTGTACTCAAGGCCATGGGCATTCCCACGCATATCTTTGCTCCCATCGTGCAGCCCGGAACGGTGCTCGGGCCGCTGCTGTCCGAAGTGGCCGAAGAAACTGGCGCCCAAAATATCCAGGTCATCGCCCCCGCCACGCACGACACAGGTTCTGCTGCGGTGGCGGTGCCTGCCACCGAAAAGGATTATGCCTGGATCAGCTCCGGCACCTGGTCTTTGATGGGTCTTGACTCCACCATACCGGTCATCACACCCGAAAGCCTGGCATTTAACCTGACCAACGAAGGCGGGGTATATGGTTCTATCCGCCTGCTAAAAAATATTACCGGCCTGTGGCTGGTACAGGAATGTCGCCGCACGTGGGCGGCCCGTGGGCAAGAACTTTCCTATGGTGAAATGACCCGTCTGGCCGCGGATACCGCACCCCTCAAATCGCTGGTGGACCCAGATGCTCCGGATTTTAGCCGGCCGGGTGACATGCCCGAGCGCATCCGCGAGTTCTGCCGACGCACTGGTCAACCAGTACCCGAAAGCAAAGGCGAGATCATCCGCTGCGCCCTGGAAAGCCTGGCACTGAAATACCGCAGCGTATTGATCATGTTGGAAAGCGTGACCGGGCGGCAGATGGAAGCGCTGCATATTGTGGGCGGCGGCACGCGCAACCGCCTGCTCAACCAGTTTGCGGCCAATGCCACCGGCCTGAAAACGATCACTGGGCCGGTAGAGGCAACAGCCATCGGGAATATCCTGATGCAGGCCGTTGCCCTCGGAAAAATTGGCTCACTCTCAGAGGGCCGTGAGGTGGTTCGTCAATCCTTTGAAGTGGAAACCTACCAGCCGCAGGATCGGCAGGCCTGGGATGATGCCTACCAGCGCTTTACTTCGCTCCTGGCTGGATAAAAGTTGCCGCCCACGCGCTGCGCCAGGCACATCCATCCGCGAATTCCTATCAAATAAGAAGACAAAATGGAAAAACAAACACCCGTCTTTCAGATGAAACACATCTCCAAGCGCTTTGATACAACTCAGGCGCTGGATGATGTATCGATGGATTTGTACCCAGGCGAAATCCATGCCCTTTTGGGCGAAAATGGCGCAGGCAAATCAACCCTGATCAAGATCATGACCGGCATCTACTCACCGGATGAAGGCGACCTGCTGCTGGATGGCAAAACAATTCGCCTGAACAGTTCAGTGGAAGCGCAAGATTTCGGTATCGCCGCCATTTACCAGGAACCAATGGTTTTCCCGGATCTAAACGTAGCCGAGAATATTTTTATTACTCATCGCAGCCGGGGCCTGCTTATGAACTGGGGCAAGCTCTATGAAGATGCCGAAGCAATCCTGGCAAAGCTGGGGGTCAAACTGGATGTTCGCATGCCTGCGCGGGGGTTAACCCTGGCCGCGCAGCAAACAGTGGAAATCGCCAAAGCCATTTCACTCAAGGTGCGCGTCTTGATCATGGATGAGCCAACCGCCTCGCTTTCAGCACACGAAGTTCGGCAGCTTTTCAAGCTGACATACTCGCTGCGTGATCAGGGGGTTTCCATTCTTTTCATCAGTCACCGCATGGAAGAAATATTTGAAATTGCCGACCGCGTCACTGTTTTTCGGGATGGCAAACACATTTCCACCAGGCCGCGCGCCGAAGTAACCCAGGAAAGCTGCATCCAGGATATGGTTGGGCGCAAGGTGGAAGATTTCTTCGTCAAAAACAGCTCACCACGCAGTGACCTTTTCCTCTCAGCACATGGGCTGGGCCGTAAAGGCGTTTTTGAAGGCCTGAATTTTGATGTTTTCCGTGGCGAGGTGTTGGGATTCGCTGGCCTGGTTGGCTCGGGGCGCACAAATGTGGGCTTGGCCCTGTTTGGCATCGAACCGGCTGACAGCGGTGAAATTAAGGTAAACGGCAAGCTTGAGATAGTACGTTCACCCGAACAAGCGCTAAAACTGGGGATTGCGTATATGACCGAAGATCGCCGCCAGATTGGCCTGACGATGACAATGTCAATCACCAGCAACATCTCGCTCCCCATGTTGCTGCGCCAGTATCTTACCCGCATGGGCCTGGTAAAACATAAGGCCGAAACAATCACTGCCAACCAGTTTCGAGAGCGTCTCAACATCCGCACTACTAATGTTGAACAGCAAGTGGGACGGTTATCGGGTGGTAATCAGCAAAAGGTGATGTTGAGCAAGTGGTTAAATGCCCGTCCGCAGCTGCTTATCCTGGATGAACCAACCCGTGGAATTGACGTGGGCGCAAAAGCCGAGGTGCACCAGTTGATCAACGAACTGGCGGCGCAGGGATTAAGCATCATCATGATCTCATCTGACATGCCCGAAGTGCTGGCAATGAGTGACCGCATCCTGGTGATGCGTGAAGGACGACAGATGGCTATCTTTAACCGCTCCGAGGCCACACAAAAAAAGGTGCTGACCGCCGCCATGGGGGCTGTTCCACATTTTGAAGTTGATGACGAAAAAGAAAGCGAAATGGAGAAGCCTGCATGAACTGGATCCGACGTACTTTCCGCCCTGAGCAGGTTCGAGAACTGATCCTGGTGCTCTTGATTGGCATGATCTTCGCTTTCTTCAGTACTCAAATCACTGGTTATTTCAGCCCGCGCATCTTCAATCGTATCACCGCCGATGTGGCGATCATCACTGTCGTGGCCGTTGGCGAAGTTCTGGTTCTGCTGACGCGCAATTACGATCTGTCAGTTGGTTCCATTGTAGGGGTTGTGGCCTATGTAGTTGGCACGTTGCTGACTCGTAATCAGAGCATGCCCCCCTGGCAGGCTGTTGCCCTGGCCATCGCCCTGGGTGCGCTGATGGGCCTGATCAATGGACTGCTGGTTTCTTACGGTAAAGTGCCATCGATCATTGTCACATTTGGCACCCTGGCTATATACCGTTCAATCCTGGTCGAAATTTCCAACGCCAAAACCGTGGTTACCAGCCAACTTCCCCAATGGCTACTGGATCTGCCAGGGGCCAACCTCATGACCGTTGGAGGGTTCGATCTCCGCCCCATGGTTTTGATGGCATTGATTATTGTGGTTGTTTTCCAATTTATCATTACCTACCTGCCCTGGGGCAGGCGACTGCATGCCATCGGCTCAAACCCTGATGCCGCCCGCGTTGGCGGTCTTCCCGCCCAGCGTATCATCCTCATGGCCTACATTGTGTGCGGCTCCCTGGCGGGCCTGGCCGGGTTCATGTTCCTGGTACGCTTTGGTAATATTACCGTGGTAGCGGCGCAGGGCATGGAAATGCAGGTGGTAGCAGCGGCAGTGGTTGGCGGCGTCAGTACCAACGGCGGCACAGGCACAATGGTTGGGGCACTCCTGGGGGCTTTTATGATCAACCTGTTGCAGCAAAGTTTGCTGCGCTGGCTGCAAATCAGTGAATTCTGGATCGATGCCCTGCTCGGTGCGCTGATCCTGCTGGCCGTCTTGATTGATCATGTCATCATGGACAGGCTGCGGGCTTTCTGGGTTCAATCCGAGCTGCAAGTAACCGACCCTGAATCTGACATCAAGGAGAGCAACCATGCTGCGTAAGTACGAACGCTTTCTAACGTGGGAAACCCTGCTTTTTGTACTATTGGTGGTGATTGTTGGGATCAACGCACTGCAGACACCGTTTTACCTGCGTCTGGAGAACCAGATCAACCTTTTCCAACTCTCAATCGAGAAGATCATCGTGGCGTTGATCATGACGTTTATCATCATCAACGCTGAAATTGATCTTTCCGTGGCATCCATCATGGGGCTGGCCGCCTGCACTACTTCCTACCTATGGCTCCACAAGGTTCCAATGGAATGGTGTGTTCTGGGGGGCTTGCTCTCGGGTGTGGCCGCAGGTCTGTTCAACGGCTTCATGGTGGCGCGGGTTGGGCTGCCCTCCCTGGTTGTGACTTTGGCTGGCATGATCGGGTTTCGCGGTTTGGCGCGCGTCCTTTTGGAAGACCGTTCGGTGGGAGAGTTCCCGGCCTGGTTTAACAACCTGGGGCAGCAACCCATCCTGGGGCCTTTTCCCCTGGCCTTGATCATTTTCTTCATCCTGCTTGTAATTGCGATTATCATTCTTCAATATTCCGGTTTTGGGCGGCTGGTTTATGTGATCGGCAATAATAAGGATGTAGCCCGCTTTTCGGGAGTCAAAGTTGAACAGGTAAAAATGACTCTTTACATTGCATCAGGGTTTGTGGCAGCGCTGGCCGGGCTGCTTTATACCTCCAGATTGGGGGCAGTACGTGGTGATACTGCTCTGGGATTTGAATTGGACGTAATCACCATGGTGTTACTGGGTGGAGTTAGTATTTTTGGCGGTTCAGGCTCAATTTGGGGAGTTCTGCTCTCGATCTTAATCATTCTCAATTTGCGAAATGGTATGGGCCTGGCCAACATCAGCGGCAACACGCAAACAGGTGTGATTGGCGTGCTGCTAATCCTATCGGTTTTTCTACCTAACATCGCCCGCGAAGTTCGAAACTTCTGGAATCGCCGTATGTATGTGCACCGATCACATACCCAGACGACGGAAGATACCAAAGGAGGCTAACCCCAAAATACACCCTCTGCCTACCCAACTCGCAATAATCATAAAAACAACCAACCTGTTACCCATTCGGAGGATAGAAATGCTTAGAAAATTAGTGAACATGATTGTGATCGCAACCATGCTGCTGCTATCTGCCTGCGGCGCTCCCGCTGCCGCTCCCACTGCGGCGCCTGTTGCGCCAGCCGCCACATCTGCGCCCGCCGCCACCACAGCACCTGCCGCA
This sequence comes from uncultured Anaerolineae bacterium, assembly GCA_903910795.1. Taxonomy (GTDB): domain Bacteria; phylum Chloroflexota; class Anaerolineae; order Anaerolineales; family Villigracilaceae; genus UBA5195. Next base: position 264 of record CAIWAX010000386.1, on the reverse strand, counting down.
ACAACTGCGCCCGCCGCATCCGCTACTGTTGTGAAAGCTGAACCAGGCAAGAATATCAACATGGTACTGCTCCCCAAGTTCCTGGGCATTGATGTTTTTGACCAGGCTCACAAGGGCGCTCTGGAAGCGCATACCGAGTTGAAAAACGCCGGAAAATTGGATTTTCTTGGCCCAACCCCTGAGAACAGCGTAGCCGGACAGATCGAAATCGTCACCAACTCCACCACCCAGGGCGTTCAAGCCATGATGATCAGCAACAACGCT
>CAIWAX010000385.1 GCA_903910795.1 uncultured Anaerolineae bacterium | reverse complement strand
CCGTTGTCACTTCCTTTACGGGTTTGGAAATCTCCGAAGTTACAAAATCCAGCCCCCATTTATATTGTGACAGTGTTGAAGGGCTGTACCCATCAGCAGCTCGTGCCAGTAAAAATCCTTCGATGGTTTGAGATAGTAAGATGCCTGTGGTCATATCGAATCCTTTCGGAATGATTACCACAGGCATCTTGCTATCATTACTCAGTACGTAATGAGGAAAAAAGTCGGGGCGAAGAGATTTGAACTCTTGGCCTCTTGCACCCCATGCAAGCGCGCTAGCCGGGCTGCGCCACGCCCCGATTTATTACAACGGCAGGCCTAACCGTTTGCAGCTTTTCAGCCGCGAAGAGGTATTATAGCTGTAATTGGATATTTTTGCAATGAGTTTTTAAAACACAAAATGCCCAGCATATACTTCGTTATATGGCGCCAAGGCTTCGGCTGTGAAATTAAACGGGCACCAGCATTTCGCTGATTTCGATCTCCTCGGGCTGCAGGCTGCCGGATGACAATTCCCGCAGCTCGGATTGGAAAATCGGGTAATCTTCCAGCGGGAAACGCAGGGTCATGGTTACATCCGCGCCAAAATCCTCTCCCAGGATGGCACCGTGCCGGCGGGCTGCCAGCAGGCGGATACGCTCCAATAGATTGTAAGGCAGGGCCAGCATTGCAACCTGCACCTTCATTCTGCGGGCGCGGGGCACTTCCTTGACCACCAACTGCGCCGATTCTGTGTAAGCCTTCACCAGCCCGCCAGTTCCCAGCAGGCTGCCGCCAAAATAGCGCGTGATGACCAGTGCCGCATCTCCCAGCCCGCTGCCACGTAATACTGCCAGGGCTGGTCGTCCGGCGGTACCCTGCGGTTCACCATCATCTGAGCAGTACTCCGTCAGGCTATTTCCACCGCCAATAATGTAGGCAGATACATGATGAGTTGCATCCGAAAATTCGAGGCGGATGCGCCTGGTAAATGCCCGCGCCTCATCGTTGTTGAAGGCTGGCGCGAGTGTGGCAATAAAACGCGAGTTTAACTGCGCGTACTCGCGTCTTATTTCGCAGGCCGGGATTAAATAGAGGTTTTGCATAGATTGTCCCATTGTATACCCCACCTGATGATAATTTAGGTTTTGTTTGCGGAAAATGGATCATCTAACCTATTTGTGGCCTGGTATGACAAAACAAAAACCTGCCCAAAAAGGACAGGTTTTTCCCATAAATGGGACGTGGTGCCGAGGGAGGGAATCGGACCCTCGACCGAGCGATTATGAGCCGCTTGCTCTGCCGCTGAGCTACCTCGGCACGTGTCATTCACCTCTGCTTAATAGGCGGGCTGTATTTTATTATGCTCCTGATAATTTGTCAATCAAACGAAAACACCAAACAAAAACTTTCTTTGGACTACGCTGCAGAGTAGTTGGAAATCCCGTCAAAATGGCTTGCGATCGTTAGTTTATTACCTTGATCATGACTTCATTGCGCGTCAGAAACCAGGGAATCCAGGGTGGGTCATAACCGGCGACAATATAATCGCCTTCAGTCTCCAGGTTTTCCTGTTCCAGCCACTCATCAAGAAGCCTCTTATGCTTCTCAATAATATTTTGTTGAAAATATCCTGCAAACCGGATGGCGGCCATGCGATGGGTCGGTACTGTTACAAAGTGGATGTTTTTATCCTGTGGAATAGGCAGGCTCTCCATCGAGTAAGCTGAAGGCATGATGAATGCTACTGTGAAATCCCCGTCGCCAGTTACAGTCACCGGCGCTGTCATTGCGATTTTTTCCGAACGGGACACCTGCACAGGCGCAGTCATCTCAACCTTTTGATTTGAGATGTTGCTCCCAAAGATATATCCGGCCAGTGAATTAAAACCCTTATAGGCCGCTGATTTGTAATCTTTTTCAGAAACACTCACCTCTGCCTGTATATATCCGGCGTATTGGCGCAATTCTATGTTCTTGTGTTTCCTAATAACAGAGTATTTCGGGGTTTCAGTCATGTTATTTTCCTTCTTTCCATTTCAGTAGGTCAGGCCAAAGCCAAAGGAATAGAGCGGGTTCTCAGAATCGTGCGGCAAATCCTTTAATTGAGAATTCATACGGCTACTCCTGAAAATACATTTTATTGATTTTAGTGCAGATGGTTTGGAAAGGCGAGTCTGGCAACACTAATCGTGCAAAACGCCCAGGGTTTTCTTAAAGTCAGTTGGGCATACTGAACTTATGGGTATTTTCCATAGTGATAAGATCATCATCGAACCGCAAAGCCACAAGTACTCAAAGTTTTTTGTAACTGCTCACCCATGTCTTGGTTTGGGCATAATCATCACGATTTAATGCCCAAGTGAAATGCTAATCGCTGGCTTCCCTCGCAAGTGGTGT
>CAIWAX010000384.1 GCA_903910795.1 uncultured Anaerolineae bacterium | reverse complement strand
CCAGGTCGCAATGTGAGGCAGGAGACAAACCAATTCCAATAAACAAGGTAAGAATTCCGAACTCTTCGATTGAATGTCAGGTTTTGAGTCGATTGGCATCCAAAGATACTACATTCAGATAAAATACCAGAGTAGCCCACCAGGGAAAAATTATGGACACACTAAAGTCTGATGCGCCTGGAGAGTATCCAATATGGTAGCGTTGTAATTAGCTGAGGCAGGGTTCGTAAAGTTTGTACTGCCCACATAGTCCGTAGTTAAATTTCCGGCGGTAGTTCGGATAAGCACAATTCCCGATCCGCCGCCGTTTTGGCCTCCACCACCCCAAAAGGAACAGAGAGTGGGCTGTGGTGATGAGTTGCCGCCAACAGCCATGCTGCTGTTGACCTTTGCAAAAACACCGCTGACATTCATTCCCGTGGCGCTCAAGGCGACTATCACCACTACTCCCACCAGCATCAGAATTAATGCGTACTCGACCATACCCTGACCGCGGGATTTCTTGCTTAAAAAAGATTTGATCATTTTTTCCTCCGTTACAAAATTTATGAAAACTTAAAGATGAATTGATGAAACCGCGCCAAAATTTGCATGGCTTTTGAGGGCGGCGCGCAGCGCACACAGCAAATCTTCCCGCGAGGCGGATTTACCCAGCGCAGCCCGGGCGCCATACTGGAGGGCGGTCTGCTCCTGTCCGGGCAGTTCATCCATGGTCAGCGCCAGGATCGGCACGCCGCTCCAAACCTGGTGCAGGCGACGGATGGCACTCAGATCTTCCCGCCCTGGATTGCCAATCGAAAACAGGATGGCATCCGGCCGCTTGGGTAGAAACAACAGGTCATGTTGGCTGGTTGCCTGAAAAGGAAAAGATTGCAGGTCGACCGGGTTGGGTTGCAGTACGCACAGGTCCGCCTCGGCCTCGATTACGGCGCACAATGAAGCACGCATAAGCGGGTGTTCTTCGATGACCAGAATGGATGCGGGGCTGTCTTGCATATCCGTATTGTATGGACAAGAATAAATTAATGCATCATTAATGTGTGGAAATTATGTGGAACTTTTGTTTACCCCGATTTCCACAGGTGTTTAAGCGCTCTTAAACACCTGTTTATCCCTGCATATTATCAGGCTTCCGAAATCTCGCCGTTCTTCGGCGTTTCGGAAGCCTGACGTATTATTTACTTTCCCGCGCCAGTCCTCAAGACATAGGCCACCGCCTGGGAGCGGGTTTCGAGGTCCAGGCGCCGCAGGATGTTGTGTACATGCGAACGCACTGTAGCCTCAGTTAAATGAAGGATTTCGCCAATCTCCCGGTCAGAGCGCCCATCACCTACCAGCCGCAGGACTTCAGCCTGCCGCTCGGTCAGCGGCTCGTGCCGCGGGCGGCTGCCTTGCGGCTCAGGCGCAGCTACCTTCATCTCGCGCAGCCCTTTAAAGAGCATAGCGGCGATCCCGGCTGGCAGGTAAGGCACCCCATCCGCCACCTTTCGGATGCCTTCCAGCAAGTAGTTACGCGAGGCGGTCTTTGGAAAGTAACCCAGCGCACCCGATTGAACCGCCGCAAGGATTTTCCCTTCATCTTCCAGGCTGCTGACCACCAGGACTTTGACATGCGGCGTTTCTTTCTGCAGGCGCTCCAGAACCTCCAGACCACCCAACTTCGGCATCAACAAATCCAGCAGCAGCACATCCGGCGCCAGTTCGCGGGCCAAATCCAGGGCCTCCAGGCCGTTGGTGGCTTCGCCCACCACCTGCATATCCGGCTCATCCTGCACAGCCGTCTTGAGGGCCTCGCGCATCATGGGGTGATCATCGGCGATCAATATCTTGATATGGTTCATGTTCAAATCCCTTTTTATCAATGCGTAACTGGAGCAGTGTGCCGCCGCTGGGGCCGGGTTGAATGGTCAGTTCGCCGCCGGTCTGCTCGGCCCGCGCGCGCATGATGTTCAACCCCAGGCCGTTTTGCGCCTTTAGCGGGTCAAAGCCGATGCCATCATCCAGGATTTCCAAAAATACCGCGGCAGGTTTGAAGCTGAGCGTAACGCGCAGGCTGTGCGCGCGGGCATGTTTCAGAATATTATTGAGCGCCTCGTTTGCGATCCAATACAGGTTTTCAATCAATTCCTCCGGGCAGTCCAAGAGCTCGCCATCCTGGACAAGGTCAGCCCGGATGCCGGTATAGCGTTCCACCCGGGTAAGACGCTCGTCCAGGTCGTGAACCAAATCAATGCGTCTTTCGGGGATGGCGCTTTGCAGGTCAAACAGCAGCAGCCTGGTTTCCTTGTGTGCCTGCCGGGCGCTCTGCTGGAGCTGCCGGGTTACCTGCCGGGCGCGTTCGTAGCTGCCCCTCTCGATCAGCGCATCCAGCGTCTCGGAAAAAAACACCAGGCTGTGGATCGATTGGCTGACTGAATCATGCAGGCTGCGGGCCACGCGCAGGCGTTCTTCGGCAGCGGCCTGTTTTATTTGCGAGGTAAGCAGCAGCGTCTCGACCTGTTTCCGGTAGGTGATATCGATGAGGGTGGAAATGATGTGGGTCTCGCCATGCAGATGTATCGTATCGGCTGCCAAACTAGCGGTTAAAATATCACCCGATTTTTTCCTGATCTGGTATTCCCGGTCATGGAGAATACCGGAGCGCTGCATCTCTTTCACCAACTCCGCCCGGTCAGCCGGATTTACCCACAGATCCAGATCCCTGGTTGAACTGACCAGGGCCTCTTGGCGCGAGAAACCGGTCAGGCGGCAAAAACTTTCGTTCACTTCCAGGATTCGGCCATCCGCCAGATTCGTGATCAAGATGGCTTCCGGGCCGGCATGAAAGGCCTTGTAAAATTTTTCTTCGCTAATGCGCAGAGCCTCTTCAATGCGCACCCGCTCAGAAAAATCACGCAGCATGAGCAGATGACCAGTCGATCCGCCCAACTGATCAGTGAGCAAAATTTGACGCAGCTCAAAAACCCGGGCGCCAACACCGGTTACAATTTCCTGGGGCCGTTCTCCATAGCTGGAAAGCGCCGCGAGCATTTCCGGCCAGCCGGCCATGACCTCGGAGACGGGTTTCCATAGATCAGCCTGCCGCAAAGCAAAAATCGTTTTGGCTGCCAGGTTAAAATCAGCCAACCGGTTCTTCTCATCCAACACGAGGATACTATCGGGCAGATTTTCCACCACCGTATTACGGGCCACCGGCACCAGATCCATGAAACCGGTGCGATACAGGGCGGTAAGGAATAACAGGGATGTAAAGGAAGAGGTGATCGGATCCCAATCCACCCCCGGCAAATTAAAGATGTCGAAAAGATATAACAAATTACTGGCCGCCGCGATCACCAGCGAAAGCAGCAGCAACCCCGACTGCCGGCGTGCCAGCCTGGCACCCGTCCTCGCGACATAGAACAGGTTGGCTGCGATCAACATCAGAAACAGGTAGCCTGTTATCGACGCCCATAGGAAGGCAGGGCCGTGGACAAAGACGACATTGTAGGTAGCTTGGGGATTGTTGAAGAAGGCGCTCCAATACCAGCCGTGCAACTCATTGGTCCAGGCCAGCAGGATGTTGATCTGTGGAATGAAGATTAAGAAAATCCGCACCCAGAAGTTCTTCAGGGCGTTTTCATGCCCGGCATAAAAAAAAGTGAAAGCCGCCAGGAAAGCCAGCGCATCGTTGTAATCAAGCGCTTCAACCTTTGCGAATAAGATTTTGAGGGGGGTGGTTACGGCGGCATAATCCAACCCGGCCGCGATCACATACACAGACATGGCGACCATGGCCATCGCAAAATACATACCCCCGCGGGTTTGCCGTCTTTGCCAGCTCGCAAAGGCGGTAAAGACGCTGACCAGGGCCGACACAGCAATGACAAGGCTGATGGGTGTCGGGGTAAATAACAAGCGGGCTCCGTGCAGTTAATTAAGTAGGATTACTACATTATATTATAATGAAAACGCAATCATGAAGATTCCCTCCTCATTGACAATTCCGGGGTTTTATAACTACTTACGGCATCAGTCACAAGTTAAGCATTCCCGGTTTATGTCAAGATGTCTTTTTGACTGGCCCGCCTGGGGCTGAAGCTTCACTAAGAACATGTGAAGTGAAAGAACCCGGCTCATGCCATACAAGGGTCAGCCCGCGATTTGCCAGGCAAATCGAACCGGGAAATCAATAGCCTGATATTCAACAACTATACCTGTGTCAAGCAAAACTGGCATGAAAGTAAGCCGTTTATTGGCCAAAATACTCCTGACACGTTGTCAAAAACCTTAACTACTTTGACAATGTCAGATTAACCAAATGTTCTATTTTAAGAAGGGTATTTCCTGACACCGGACGGGGTGAGAAAGATGATCAACCCATCCCCCGGCCCCTTCCCAAAATCGGGAAGGGGAGAAATTCTTTTTTTTATGGATTTTTTGCGCCAAATTCAGGCCGCTGCGCGAAACACCATGCTGCGGGGCAAATAATCGAATTTAAGTCATATTGTTATGTTTTTTAACTTGAAGTTTCTGAGCTCTGCGATTCTTAGAACAAATGTTTAATGTGACATTGTCAAACTACTCACCGGTAGTACATTTCGGTCAAAAACATATTGCTTTGGGTATAAAGTGTATTCATCAGATAACGGTTGAACACTACGGGTTACATAAGCCAGATACGCTTGGCATATTCATCGGGAGACAAACCCGGAATGGGTAATCCCTGATGCGTACGGTCGTTGTACTCCGATAAAAACTGATGCAGAAATTCCGATAATTTCTTGTCGGATTGCCAGGCTTTGTCAGCT
>CAIWAX010000383.1 GCA_903910795.1 uncultured Anaerolineae bacterium | reverse complement strand
TTAATACCCTGGCATTGTTGGTTCGCGCCAGAGTCTGTGCTGCCCGACGGCGGTCGGCCACTATAGGTGATTTGATTAAATTGCTCGAACGATTCTCAATCAACAAGCGTGTGCTTTCGTCAACAGTCCGTCCTTCCTGGATACACCACCAGGCTAGCCAGGGATTCACCTCAGCTAAGCTAATTACCAGCCATGAGGGGTCATCAACCAAACCGGCCAACTGCACAAGGGTCTCCATCCACCATTCATTGTCCGCCAGCGAACTGAGCCCAACCTTTTGGCTCGTCAAGGTTTCGCTAGCGATGCGCCAGATTCGTTTCACCTTGCTCATTTTCTCTTCCTCGTGGACAACGTCTTTCAAAGCCACCGCCGCAAAATGTTCCTGCACAGTCTGGTGAGGGGCGAACCAGAGTATTTCTTCTCCGACCAACAACCCATGAAGAGCACATTCGCTAGCCAGAGCTTCCGCTTTAGCCAATTTTTCAGGAACATCCTTTTCAAATGTATTTACAAGAACCTCAATGGCCTCGTTGCGCGGACAAACAAGTTTTTGTTCCTTATTCATGTGATATGCCAATGCCGCTAGGCCATTCTGTTTCTCCCGCTCCGAAAACGTAGTTTCCATATTTCGATCCTTATCCCGTCGCAACATCCTTTTTACAAACCGGGAATACAATTCTCCACGGTTCCCTGGCAAGGATTCGTCAGCTGCTCCGGCTTCCTTGATGAGCCACAACACAAGCGGGTTTCGCGCTAGATCCAACAAATGTTCATCAAGGTGCTTATAAAGCTCAGATCCCTTCGCAGCCCCCAAATAAGAGATTAAATAATCCCGCACCTGCTGGGGACGGATAGATTGCACCATATAGACAGGTAGTTCGCCACGCAAACTACGCCACAACTCATCTTGAATTCTGCTGGTAAGGATGACTGCATGGTTCGGGTAGGTCGCTATCCACAGATCCAATTCGTTTACGAGAAATTTCCTACTGTCAGGTGCCACTTCATTCAGCCCATCAAAAAGAAAAACAAATCGAACCGGGCCATCCTTGAGGAAAGCTATCAAAGATTCTTCGTTGTCCAAACGCAGACAGCCAACTTCATGGAGGCGTGCCCGCACCCAATCCGCCAACGATCCACCGGCATAGCGAAATAGACGAATGATGACCGGTATAACCGGTTCATTCGTAGTGCATAATTCCCAGGCGAATCGTTCCAAGGCCACGGATTTTCCTGATCCCGGATCTCCTAAAACCAACATGCGTTTCGATGATTTCATAGTGGCTTGTAGGTTTAATCGCTCGCCCAACTCCTCTGCCTGATAGGGTGAAGCATCGAGAGGCAAGTTCGCGCCATCTTCTTGAATATAAAAAGTCATTCTGCCCCAGCGAGTGATGGCTTCTTTTTCCAACCGTTCTTTAAGCGCATCACGATGCCGAGCCACGGCCTCAGCAGATGGAATTGTTACCTTTTTCCCTTGGTAGATAATGATCTGATTACCGTCCCCCACGATGACATTGCTGTTCTCTACATTGCCTTTGATGAGTAAACCACCTTTACCAACCGCCTGGGCATCAGTCCCTTGAGAAATTGCGCCAGAACCAGACAATTCAGCCTGAAGGGATGCATGCTTTTTCCTTACCACTTTGGTAGAACGCCTGCCGCCCTTCGGTTTCACAGACCCGTTCAGAATTTCACGAGGTTCATTTTGATGCGGATCATCGCTGGTCATTAATTTTCTCCACAGCAAGCCTTCATAAAACCATATTTAATATCCTATTTTAGCATGCACACTGCGCGGGGAAACCCATTTAAAGATGATCGCTTCTGGCGCAATCAGTGTAAAAAGATTCAGAGACCCAGGGTGCAGAGCAAGCAGAGAACAGAGTCAAGAGAAATTAACTGGTGACAGCACCACCCGAAATCCAAAATTTCCTTCTGCGAGGTTCGATAGGTTCCTGCCACGGTAAGCACAACGCGCGAATTCTTCACTATCGTCGAACACACGCCTGGGCCAAGTGCGGGGTATACCGCGCCAGGTGCGGGGTAGATATTGGTTACGCAAGTCTTCGCGGCCATCAGTGGCTTTATATGGATAATCGTTGAATTTACAGTCCCAGATCGAGCGCGTCCACTCCCTGACACTGCCACACATATCCAGAGCGCCATAAGGGCTTGCCCCAAAAGGGGAGGCACCCACCGGACTGGTTGTGCCAATAGCAGATGGGTCTGTGTTGGCTTTATTGAGATCAAAATCATTACCCCACGGATAAATCTGACCATTCAACCCTCGCGCGGCTTTTTCCCATTCAGATTCGCTCGGTAAGGTAACCTGCAACATGCCCACGGCCAATCTTTGCCAGAAGGCACTCTCATTTCCCTGGCTAACCAGTTCCTGTGCCAAATGTTTTAATTTCACATCCAACCAGCGGGTGTATTCCAAGGCATCAAACCAAGTAACATTCACAACCGGATGATTGGCCGTGCCGTTTGAACTGTCCTTATTATTGGTTCTATAACCGCTTTCTTCAACAAAGGCCCGGTACTGCGCAACCGTGATGGGGTACTTCGCCAGCCAGTAATCGTATGCCAGATCAAGCTCATGCTGGGGTTGTTCGTCTTTTCGGGCATTTTCATCCTTTTTCGGGTCGCTGCCCATCCAGAACTTCCCAGCCGGGATGCGGATAAAACCCAGGGTATCTGACTTGGGCAGGAACCAGCGTTCCGGGTCGAATCGCGGGTCACCCAGGGCTGCCAGGGTGTTCCCAGCGCGGGTACGGTTGGCGGGAGAGGTTTGAAGGCTAGCGTGTTCAAAAGCCTGCAAAAGCAGATTGGCTCGTACACGTCGCAAGAAAGGATCAGGTTTTTCAATTTCTAAAATCGCGGCTGCTGCCAGTTCCAAACCGGCCAGTCGGCTTTCTTCGGTTTCCAAGTTCGACAACCAATCCAAGTATTCTGTCGCAAAAATATCATAATCTTCCTTAGCAATCCCATAAAACAGAAGGCAAACTTCGCGCCACCAAGTTTCGGCAACCACCGGGCGCAAGGCTTCCAACCCG